>JADFYH010000014.1 GCA_015233135.1 Deltaproteobacteria bacterium | reverse complement strand
AAGATCCGTCGCTATTTTTTAGAGGAAAAAGTGGGTCCCTATCCTTGCGAACCACCGGGTCCCTATCATGCGTACAGGTGGGGCCCTATCATGCGAACTCCAGGCTCCCTGTCATGCGCGCTGACATGATGATGCATTTTGGTACATGATTGTCCTGCATGACAAGTCATTTTGTGGACTTTATGAGTGCTAATATTGAAATAAACTTGTTCATTGGAAAAAGTTTGAATGACCCTTTGACTAAACAACAATGTCGATTAAGGGTGGATCATGCTTAAAACCCGTGTCCATCTTGAAGAAATAGAATTCCAAATCCTTGCTCCTTATGCCTGTCATTCTCAAAAGTCGATGGGAAGAGAATATGCTGAACCAGAACATCCTTACCGCAGCCGTTTTCAGCGCGATCGGGATCGTATCATTCATAGCAAGGCCTTTCGCCGCCTTGAGTATAAAACTCAGGTCTTCGTCAACCATGAAGGGGACCATTATCGTACTCGACTGACGCATAGTTTGGAAGTGGCGCAGATTTCCCGCAGCATGGCGCGCATGCTGGGCCTGAACGAAGATCTGGCTGAAGCCATCGCTTTGGCTCATGACTTGGGTCATCCTCCTTTTGGACATTCGGGGCAAGAAGTGATGGACGAACTCATGAAAGATTTTGGAGGTTTTGAGCACAATCGCCAATCTTTGCGAGTGGTGACCCTGCTGGAGTTGGCTTACCCAAATTTTCCAGGGCTTAATTTAACCTATGAGGTGCTCGAGGGAATTTCAAAACATTTTACAGAATATGATCTTCCCCAAGGTCGGGTGTTTGCTCGAGAAGGAGAACCCAGCTTAGAGGCTCAAATGGTGAATCTGGCCGATGAAATTGCCTACAACAACCACGATTTGGATGATGGTTTGCGTTCGGGCTTGATTAGTCTTGCTCAACTTAGAGCAGTAGAGTTGTGGCAGGAAAATTTTGAGGGTATTCAGAAACTGTATCCGCAGGCCCCCGAAGAGATTCAATGTCGAGTGACTGTGAAGGGTTTGATTAATCTTCTAGTGACCGATCTCATTGAAGAGACGCAAAAAAATATCTTGGAAAGAAATATTCAAACCCTGGAAGAAGTTAGAAGTCGCGGAAAAATGCTGGTGGGCTTCAGTGAAGGGATCAAGAAAAAAACAGTGGAGTTAAAGCGTTTTCTCTTCGCCAATCTGTATCGCCATTATCGTGTCGAACGAATGGCCCATAAGGCCGGGCGTATTATTCGTGATTTGTTCAAGGCTTATTTGGATCATCCCAAAATTTTACCCACAGAAGTCTTTCAAAAAATTCAAGAGGGCTCTCAGGTAGAACGAATCGTTTGCGATTATGTGGCAGGCATGACAGATCGTTTTGCTTTGGAAGAGTACGAAAAATTGTTTAATCCGCATACGAAGGTATAAAAAGGATTTGAAATCATGAAAGATAGAAACGTAGAGATCTTACTCAATACTCCGCTGTTAATTATTGCCGATCGGAACAAGATTAAAGAAAAGCCTATTTTGGAAAATATCTTGAGGGTGGGCGGAAAAATAATCGAAAAAAGCTCGGCGGGGCTGCAGCTAACAGTCAAATGGGTAGGGTCAGACAGGCAAGTTGAAAAAATTCCCCCCTTTGCGGAAATTTTTATTCCCCTTCACAAGATTGATCATGTTTTGCTGGGTTGAGTGAAGCCTGGGAGTAGAGAGGGTTTTTCATTTTCAAAACGCCACAGGCTTTTCAAAACTTTTTGGACGTAATTGTAAGTTTCTTTGTAAGGGATTTGGTCCATCCACTCTTCGCAGTTTTTACTTTTTCTTAATCCAATCCAGCGTTCTACAGCTTCAGGGCCTGCGTTGTAGGCCGCGATGGTGTAGACCAGATTTCCAGAAAATCTTTCCATCAGCATCGAGAGGTAGGTGATGCCAAATTTCGAATTTAGCCAGGGGTCCAGTAAATCATTAAAATCAAAAGTACTGAGGTCTAAAGCCTCGGCAATTTCGAAACCTGTTTCAGGGATCATCTGCATAAGCCCCAAGGCCCCTGCAGGGGATGTTGCTTTAGGATTGAAATGGCTCTCTTCGTACAGGATTGCATAAATTAATGCGGGGGGAATCTTTCGAATTCTAGCGAGCGCTTCCACCCATTCGTTAAAGGAGGCAGGTTTCAATTTCTGAATTTCCGTTTCTTGTTCCTTTAAAACCTGTTCCATTTCTTGAAAACTCAAGACCCGAGGCTGAGTGTCAGCAGTGAGTTTCTTGTTCTTTTTCTGTTTTGCAGAAGGTGATTTTTTGCTGAAGGGAGATGCAGTCATTAAACACGCGTTCGCATCCAGATTTTTTCTGCGCATGTCCCAGAGGTTATAAAAATTGTTTTCCATCTGAAGCAATTCCTTGTGCGCGTTGTTTGCCTTTTTGGTTTCATGAATCAGGTCGTTCCAACGACTTTCCCAAAACAAAACCCTTGCGTTGCTTTCGGGGTATTTTTTTTTGAAATTTTGTAAATCTTCCAGAGCTTCGCTGATCTGACCCAGGTTTTTTTCGCAGACAACCTTCAGCCAAAGCGCATCGTCTGTTTTTGGACTTTTGGGGTAGCTTTTAACAAAAATGTCTGTTTCTGGAATAACCTCTTTGCAGCGGGACGCATCGTACAAAAGAAAGATTTTTTTGTAATCTAAATTGGGAGAAGGCTGATCCGTCAAACTTTGCAACAGCACAAGGTTTTTCAAGGCCAAATCGAACTGGCTGGAGCGGGCATAGGCAGAAACAAGTTTGTCTAAAATTTTAGAGTTGTTCTGGTTTTCAACTTTTTCAGAAAGAGGCTGATAATATTTTGCCGCCTCCCGGTAGTTGCGGGCCTTAAAAAAAGCCTCTGCCGCTTCTTCGCTACGTCTATCGACTTCTTCAGGGCTGCTTTTATCCAAAATAATTTTCAGCTCTTCACTCGCCTTGATCCAGCGCTGCTGACTTCGGTAAAGTTGCAATTGTTTTTCGTGGTCTTCTAGATTTTGGGCAGAATTTTGGGCAACGCCTTGAGCTTGCAGGTTTTGAACTCCACTAAAAATTAAAACAAAAAAGAAAAATAAAATTTGCATGAAGCTTCTATCTTATTTTTTTATTTCCAGGGTCAAATTTAAAATCTTGAAAAATGATGTGGAATGGGTTTGTTGCTCGTCATGAAAAAAGAACGCATCGATAAATTGTTGGTCGATAAAGGCCTGGCCCCTTCGCGCGAACGGGCCCAGGCCTGGGTGATGGCGGGGCTTGTCTTTGCAGGGGGGCAAAAGGTTTCAAAGGCCTCTCAGACTTTTTTGCCTGAGATGAATATTGAAGTGAAAGGCCAAGATCATCCCTATGTTTCGCGCGGGGGAGTGAAGCTGGCTGGGGCCTTGGATCATTTTCAGCTCTCCGTAAAAGATTGGGTTTGTCTGGATGTAGGGGCCTCCACCGGCGGTTTTACGGATTGCTTGCTCCAACGCGGGGCAAAGAAAGTGTATGCACTGGACGTGGGGCACAATCAACTGGCTTGGAAAATCAGACAGGACCCACGGGTGCTAGTGATCGAAAAAGTGAATATCCGTTATTGGGAGGCCAAAGAATTGAGCGAAGTTCCTCAGTTAGTGGTAGCGGATGTGTCTTTTATTTCTCTTTCGTTAGTAATTCCTCCCCTGTTTCGTTTGTTGGATAATTCTGAGACCTTTTTTCTTTGCCTCATCAAGCCTCAGTTTGAAGTGGGTCGCAAAGATCTTCCTAGTGGTGGGGTTTTGAAAGATGAAGCCAAGAGGGAAGAAGTGTTACAACAAGTGCTAGAAAATTTGAAAAAGGAAGGCGCAGAGCTGCTTGGATCTTGCCCTTCCAGTCTTCCAGGGACCGAAGGAAACCTAGAATACTTTGCTTTCTTCAAAAAAAAGCCGACAAAGGGCTTGAAAGTCGCTTTGTTTCTGTGAATGATGGAATCCGCATGAATTTTCTTCAAAAAGTTATTTGTACGAGTTGTGTTGCCTTGAGTGTCTCTTGTGCAGGAAATCCTCAAAAACAAGTACGCCGCTCGCAAGTGGAGCGTTTTTTTTCGGGGCATTCCCACGATCAAGTCCATGAGCAGGCCCAGCAGCAGAAAAGCCTGCGTTATTTTTCTAAAGAAAACTCCTATTTTTATTATGTGCTCTCCGAACTGGATGCCTTTGAAGGACATACCCTGGAGGGAAGGAGCTTGCTTGAAAAAGCTATAGCCTTGCATCCCAGCTCTTCTTTTTTGCAGCTCGAACTTGCTCAGCATAGTATTGAAAGCAATCAGGTAAGTGAGGCCTTTGAGGCTGCCCAGAAGGCGGTTGAACTGGATCCTAAAAATACCGATGCCCATCTGCTTTTGGGAAAGCTTTTGGCGGCCAAAAAAGAATCTGAAAAAGCTATTGCCCAATATGAAACGGTCATCCAGTTGCTTCCCAAAGACGATGAGGCTTATTCTTCGCTAGTTCGCGAATATCTTGCCCAAAAGAAAAACGCCCAGGCCTTGGAGGTGCTTGCGCGACTCAAGAAGGCCAATCCCGAATCGAGTATCGCGTCTTTATATTCAGGTTTGATTTATGCGAGTTCCAAATCGAAAAAGGATATTTCTAAGGCCATTGAGGCGTTCAAGAATGTCCTGGAAACCAGTCCGGAAGATTCCCGTGCGCTTCAGGCCCTGGGGCAGCTCTATGTGGATGAGGGTAAAAATGCCGATGCGCTCAGGATATACGAAACCCTGGCAAACCTTAATCCTAGTGATCTTTCCATACAGGTGCGCCTGGGTTTGTTGTATTACGAAAAAAGAGACTATAAGTTGGCCATTGAGGTCTTTAAGAAAGTGCTGGCCAGGAATCCCAGTGCAGATCGAATCCAGTATTACCTGGGGATACTTTATCAAAATACAAATGACGATACTGAGGCCTTGAAATATTTTGCGCAAGTGCCAGCGGAATCTACTTATTATAAAGATGCCGTTCTGCGCCAAGTTTTGATTCTGCAGCAGCGTGCCGAAACCGAAAAATCCTTAAAGCTTATCCAGGAAGCCCTTGCAAAAAAAGAATCGGTCTCCGAATTTTATGACGTGTATGCCAATATCTTAATCGCTCAGAAAAAAATGACTGCAGCAGTAGAAGTCTTGGAAAAAGCCATTCAGAAATTTCCAAAAGAAGATCGCCTGCAATTCAGTCTGGGAGTGGCCTACGACAAGCAGGGGAATTTCGAGAAAAGTGTTCAGACGATGCGAGAAGTAATTCAAACCAATCCCAAAAATGCCTCGGCGCTCAATTACATGGCCTATACCTTTGCGGAGAAAGGCATCTATCTGGATGAAGCCCTGAAATACGCCCATGAGGCGGTTCTATTAAGACCCAAGGATGGTTTTATTCTCGATAGCTTAGGTTGGGTTTACTATAAAAAAGGGGATTTTGTGCGGGCATTCCAGAATTTGCAAAAGGCCATCCTCTTAAACCCCGGCGAGCCCACCATTTTAGAGCATATCGGAGATGTCTTTGCCATCCTGGGCGAACGGACGAAAGCCGTTGTCTATTACAAAAAAGCCTTCGAGTTCTTGCAGGCCAAACAGATTAAGGACCAGGAAGACGAAGAAGATCTGGCCCGCTTAAAAAAAAAGTTTTCACATCCGCTAGTGTGATTTTCTCCCTCCCCCCTGGAGGGGGAGGGCAGGGAGAGGGGGTAAAAAGAAAGGGACATTTTCCTAAAATAAAGGATTTTAAGAGTAGTAAAAAAAAATAAAAAAATGGAACCTTTATCATGCACCCTCTCCCGAAAACCCTGCGGCTTTTCCTCATCCCCTCAAGGGAGAGGGGATTAATCCAAAAAATATTTCTAATCTTCACATTTCTTTTTGTAAGTGCCTGCGCTCCCAGCCAGAAAAAAATCCAGAGCCTCCCCAATCTTTCGGAACAAAGCCAGATAAAATCGGATTTTCTGGCTTACTTGAATGCTTTTGAGGGCGTAAATTCCTTTCAAGGACTGGCCGAAATTAAATTGAAGACCCGAGGGCGCGCTTATTCCGCTACGGAGGTGCTGCAAATTCGACTTCCCCATCGATTTAGCCTGGAAAGTCTGGATGATCTGGGAGGGCTTTTATTTTTATTGAAATCGGATGGAGAACAGTTACTGCTTCAGGATGTGCAGGCCCAAAAAAAACGGGTTGAAAAACTTTCTCCCCATTTGCTGAGGCAATTCCTGCCCTTTCAAACCAGTATTGCCCAAACCCTGGGGCTTCTTTTTGGAAAACTGATTCTGCCTCCAGAAACCACTGAACCTGGCTTTGCGAGGTTTGCAGAAAATCCAAATCAGGTCTGGATCTCTTGGGCCTCCACCCGTTATTTGTGGGATGAAGAGTTCAAGCGCGTCACCGTCTTGGAGACCTATCAAAAAAACAGACTCCTTTTTCGTTATGAGGCCTCCAACTTTGAAGGGGTAAAAGTCAAAAATATCGCCCTCCCCCATAAAATTTGGTTGAAAGATTTCGCTCAAGGCAGTGAAATGGGCCTTCATTATTCCAACATGGAAATCAATGTCGAAGAAAAGCCAGGAGACGCTGCGTTTGAAATTTTACCTTAGTGCAATAAAATTTTTAATTTTGCTGTTTACTTTCACAGCGCTGTCTTGCTCTTCCTTCAAAGCCCCCAAAGATCCCAATATCCTTGTCGTGCATATGGCTGCGGATCCGACTAATTTGAATTTGTTGATTTCCAATGATTTTGCGTCTTCGATGGTCAACGGGTACATTTATGAAAGTCTCATCGCCCGTGATAACGAAACGCTGGAATGGATTCCGCGCTTGGCCTCGGCCTGGGAAGTTTCAAAAGATGGGATGCAATATACCTTTCATCTAAAAGAGGGTATCCAATGGCACGATGGGCTTCCTCTTACGGTCGAAGACATTCTTTATTCCTTCAAAAAAATCCAGGAACCGAACCCCGAGACCCTCCACCTCTCCAACTATTACAAAGACATCTCCAAGCTGGAAAAACTGGATAAAAATACGGTGCGCTTCACTTACGCCAAACCTTATTTCAAGGCCCTGGAATTCTGTGGGGGTCTGCCCATTATTCCCCAACATATTTATGACGATGGCCAGGATTTTAACACCCATTCTGCCAACCGTAAGCCCATTGGCACGGGTCCTTTCCAGTTTGAGCGCTGGGATGCGGGAAAACAAATTGTTCTCAAACGAAATGAAGATTATTGGGACAAGTCGCGCTTTCCTCAAATTAAGGGGATTGTGTTTAAGGTGATTACCGATGACGCGGTGGCCCTGATGGCCCTCAAAAAAGACCTCATCGATCTGATGAATGTCAGCCCCATCCAATGGATGAAGCAGACGAATTCTCCGGATTTCAACGCGCGTTTTGTAAAGCACCACTACGATGCCCCGGTTTATTATTATGTGGGATGGAATCTTCGCAGGCCTCAATTTAACGATAAAAAAGTTCGGCAGGCCTTAACGATGCTTTCCAATCGGCAGGCCATTGTCGACAAACTGATCTATGGACTGGCGAAGGTGATTAGTGGGCCCTTCTTTTTTCAAAGCGACTCTTATAATAAAAAGGTAGAACCCCTGCCCTACGATCCCGAAGCGGCTGCCAAACTTCTGGATGAAGCCGGTTGGACGGATCACGATGGCGATGGCATACGCGACAAAGACGGAGTAAAACTTGAATTTCAATTGCTGGTTCGCACCGGGAATCGCACCCACGAATATGTGGCCAGCATTCTGAAGGAAGATTTCACGAAGGCCGGAATAAAAATGGAAATCATTCCCATGGAGCGCTCTATTTTATTTCATCGCGCTCAGACCTGGGATTTTGATGCAGTGATCATGGGTTGGAGTTCGAGTTTTGATGATGATCCTTACCAGGTCTGGCATTCTTCTCAAATTGAAAATGAACAACATCAAAAAGGTTCGAATTTTGTGGGTTATAAAAATGAAGAGGTGGATGAAATTCTGGAGAAGGCGAGGTCCACCTTCGACAAAGAAAAGCGCAGCGCCCTGTACCAGCGCTTTCATGAAATTGTGGCCGAGGATCAACCTTATACTTTTTTGTACGCCAATCCGACCTTGCTGGTTCGTTCCGCCCGATTTAAGAATGTGAAGATTTACAAGGGTGGAGAAGATGTATTGGAGTGGAAGTTGCTGGAGTAAAAAACTAAATGTCCCATTATTTTTTCAAAAGACTAGCCTTAATTATCCCCACCTTTCTGGGGATTACCCTGCTTACCTTCTTCATGATCAAGCTTGCCCCGGGTTCACCTATCGAAGAAAAACTGCAATCGGCCGAGGGGATGAAGGCCCAGAATTTTTCGCAAGAGGTCATTGATCAGATTCAAGTGCTCTACGGTCTGAAGGTAGTGCTGCCGGGCTGGTACGAACATTTTATCCATAGCACCAATGCCAGGTTTTTTGGGGTCAGCGATGTGGAAACGCAAAACTGGTTTCGACGCAGCATGGTGTGGGTGGGAGAAAATTGCATCCAGTATGGGCGTTGGATGAAAAGCATTGTGCATCTCGATTTTGGAATCAGTTTTAAAGACAATCGCAAGGTCATCGATAAAATCAAAGAGGCCCTGCCCATTACCCTGGCCCTCAATCTGATTGAAGTCTTGATCGTCTATTTTATCTCGCTGCCCTTGGGGGTGTATTCGGCGTTTAAAAAAGATTCTTTTTTCGACAAAAGTTTGATGCTGACTCTCTTTACTCTTTACTCGTTACCTACTTTCTGGGTGGCCATGATTTTGATTATGCTTTTTTCGAGTGGAGAATATTTCAACTGGTTTCCCATGTTCGGACTTTGGTCGGATGGCGCCGAGCACCTGAGTCGGCTGGGTTATTTAGAAAATATCCTTTGGCATTTGGTGTTACCCATTGTGTGTATGGTCTATGGAAGTTTCGCCTTTCTCTCCCGTTTTTCCCGGGCCAATATGCTGGAAGTCATCCAACAGGATTACATCCGCACGGCACGGGCCAAGGGCCTGACAGAAAAACAAGTGGTCTGGAAACATGCCTTCAGAAATTCACTCATTCCTTTGGTGACGCTGATGGGCACTCTATTGCCTGCCTTGCTTGGAGGCAGTGTGATCATCGAACAAATTTTTTCAATCCCCGGCATGGGTCGTCTGGGATTTGAAGCGGTGTTCCAACGGGATTATCCTTTAATTATGGCCATTGCAGCCATTGAGGCCCTGCTGACCTTAATTTCTTTGCTGCTTTCCGATTTACTGTATGTGGCGGTAGATCCACGGATTGATTTTAGTAAGAGTTAAAAACGTATGAACGCCTGGACTCATTTCAAAAAAAGAAAACTGAATCTCCTGGGCCTGATGCTCGTGCTGTTCCTTTTTCTTTTGGCCATTTTTGCGCCCCTGCTGGCGAATTCTGAACCCTTGTATGCTTCTATCGACAATAAGGTTTATTTCCCACTTTTTCATTCCATGGCGTCTTATTCCGAGCTTTCTCTCGAGAAATTACACGATTCCAATTTTCAAAGACGAGAGGAGGTCTTCCTCTTGTGGGCCCCCATTCCTTTCTCCCCTTTTCAATACGATCTCGATGCCATTCTGGAAGCCCCTTCTTCGAAACATTTTTTAGGGACCGATGAGCAAGGCCGCGATGTGGCTGCCCGTCTTATTTATGGGGCGCGCATCTCCCTTTCCGTAGGTTTTATCGCCGTGGGGATTTACGTGCTCATTGGCATTTTTCTCGGAGCACTGGCCGGTTATTTTGGTTCTTTGGTAGATGGTGTGATCAGCCGCGTCATCGAAGTGGTGATTTGTTTTCCCACTTTTTTTCTCATTTTGACGGTCTTGGCCCTCGTAGGTCCTTCTATTTACAATGTGATGATCGTGATTGGTCTTACCGGTTGGACCGGAATTGCCCGTCTGTTGCGAGGAGAGTTCTTAAAACTGCGTGAAACCGATTTTGTGTTGGCGGCCAAGGCCCTGGGGGCATCTTCTCTACGCACCATCTTTCGTCATATTTTACCCAATGCCCTCACCCCCGTTTTTGTTTCGGCTACTTTTGGAATTGCCTCGGCTATTCTCACCGAGTCGGCCTTGTCTTTTTTGGGCTTGGGCGTGCAACCTCCCGATCCCAGCTGGGGGCACATGCTTTCCAACTCCAGGGATTACATTGATTTTGCCTGGTGGTTGGCCTTGTTCCCAGGGCTGGCCATTTTTTTGACCATCCTTTCCTTTAATCTGGTGGGAGAGGGTTTGAGGGATGCTCTGGATCCCCGGGGGAGGGCTGCATGAAACTTCTCGATATCCGAAATCTGGTAGCCGAAATTGAAGGCCCCTCCGGAAAAATATTTCCAATCGATGGGCTGAACTTCAGTTTGTATCAGGGCAAGGTGTTTGGCTTGGTGGGTGAATCCGGCTCTGGGAAATCGATGACGGCCCTGAGTTTACTGCGGCTTTGCGAGCCTGCAAAGATAGTGGGGGGGAGAATCCTCTTTTTTGAAAAATCTGAAGAAGAGTTGCCCTTACTCTCGGAGGAGAAAACCCCTTTAGAACCCCTTCATCCTTTTGCCGCGATTTCTAGCGTCGAAGAAAAATTGGATCCCGAAAAAGCGGGTTTTGCCATCGACCTGCGTAAATGCAGCAATTCCGAACTGAGAATGTTCCGCGGAAAAAAAATTGCGATGATTTTTCAAGAGCCCATGACGGCCTTGAATCCGGTGCTGACGGTGGGGGAACAGATTCGGGAAACCCTATTAGCGCACGAAAATATTTCTGTTCAGGAGGCCCAGGAACGAAGCCTTGCCTTGCTGAATCAAGTGGGCATTGCCGATGCCAGCCGGCGTTACCACGATTATCCTCATCAACTTTCAGGGGGTATGCGCCAGCGTGTGATGATTGCCATGGCCATTTCTTGTGAGCCTCAGGTGCTGATTGCCGATGAACCCACGACGGCCCTGGATGTGACGCTGCAGGCACAAATTCTGGATCTGCTGAAAAAACTGGTACAAGAAAAACAGATGGCGCTGTTGTTGATCAGCCACGATTTGTCTTTGGTGTCGCATTATTGTGATGAAGTGGCGGTGATGTATGCGGGAAAAATTGTAGAAAGAGCACCGGCAAGCGAGCTTTTTTCGCGGCCCAAACATCCTTACACCCAAGGCCTGCTGTATTCGCTTCCCACTTTTAAAACCCCGGAAGAGTTTGACAATCGCCCGGCACTAAAAATGATTGGCGGAAATGTTCCAAACCTGGCAAAGCTGCCCAAGGCCTGCCGCTTTCAAGATCGATGTGAAAAAATGAGTCCCAATTCCTGCATCGTAAAGGCCCCTCCTTTGAAATATATTGGAGAGCAGCATTGGGTGAGATGTGTGAATGCTTGAGTAGTTAGCAGTTGTTAAAACTAGTAACTGGTAACTTGAGTTCCGCAGATTTTAGTAAGAAGCCACTCTGAAAAGTCCTCTCTCCCTTGAGGGGAGAGAGTCAGAGAGAGGGTGATCCTGAGTGCACTAGAAATACCCCTCACCCTGACCCTCTCCCTCAAGGGGAGAGGGGAAATGCTTTATAGATGGGTACTTGCCAAGAATGAGCAAAAAATGATTCTTAAAATCTGCGGAACTCAAGCTGGTAACTAATCTATGCCACTTCTAGAAGTTAAAAACTTAATAAAACGCTTCCCCGCCGCCACTTCTTTTCTTGGAAAAAAGAAATGGGTGGCTGCGGTGAATGACGTGTCATTCTCCATGGAAGAAGGTGAAACCCTGGGCTTGGTGGGGGAGTCTGGTTCCGGGAAATCCACTGTAGCAAAGATGCTGATGGCTCTTTTGAAACCCGATTCAGGGACCGTACGCTTTGAAGGGGAAAACCTCCATCAATTACGAGGGGCCGGTCTCAAGCGGGCAAGACGAAATTTACAGATGATTTTTCAGGATCCTTTTTCCTCTTTAAATCCGCGTCAAAGGGTTGAGAGCCTGTTGCAGGAGGGAATGAAGATCCATCATTTGGGTAGTCCGGATGAAAGAGAAAAACGCTGTCTGGAACTATTAAAAACGGTGGGGCTGTCCGAAGAAGCCCTGGGAAAATATCCCCATGAATTTTCAGGCGGTCAACGCCAACGCCTGGGGATTGCCCGTGCCTTGAGCGTGCTTCCCAAATTGCTGGTGTGTGATGAACCCGTTTCGGCCTTGGATGTCTCCATTCAAGCACAAATGATTAATTTGTTGGCTGATCTGAAAGCCAAATACAAACTCAGTTATTTTTTTATTTCTCACGATTTGAGGGTTGTGCAACATTTAAGCGACCGCATTGCCGTGATGTATCTGGGTCGCCTGGTGGAAATCCTTCCGAGTAGTCAATTGTTGAATTGCAAACACCCCTACACCCAATCGCTGATGGCCTCTTTGCCTTCTCCTCTGCAAGGCAGCGTCCACCTTAAGGCCTTGGCAGGCGAGCCTCCTTCTCCCCTCAATCCGCCTTCGGGCTGTAGTTTTCATCCGCGTTGCCCTTTTGCAGAAGAACTTTGCAAACAAGAAAGGCCTGTGTTAGCGGAACTCGTTCCGGGGCATAGTGTCGCCTGTCATTTGGTCAAAAAAGTGCATAGCTGATTTTTCACCCTCACCCTGACCCTCTCCCCTCAAGGGAGAGGGGACTTTTGGGATGTAATTATCGGCAAAGGAAAAAATAAGTATGAAAAAACAAATCCGAATATTAGACCTCTTGCATAAATCAGCGAACGGCCCAAGTTCAAGGCGCGGAGGGTCCAAAAAACCGGAGTTTGCTACTGCAAATGAGGATTTTTTGGAAACCGCAACGCCGAAATTGGGTCGTGCAGCGATTTATGCAAGAGGTCTATTAGCTCTGCTCTTCATCGTCTGCTCCGCCTGCTTCAGTTCTTCCGAAAGGCCTCCCAAAGATACCAGCCAGGCCCGTCTGAATGTGCCCACCTGGGGAGTGGTGGTGGATGCGAATTACGATAAAAAACTGGATGGATTGGTGCCTGGCTATAAAGTGGTGACGGTGGCCTTAAGCAATAGAGGGGTCGATACCATTAAGTTGGATCCTGTGAAAGATGAATGGGTGGTCGAAGATGCCTGGGGCAAAAAACAAAAAGGAATTTATT
Source organism: Deltaproteobacteria bacterium (assembly GCA_015233135.1). NCBI lineage: Bacteria > Pseudomonadati > Myxococcota > Myxococcia > Deltaproteobacteria bacterium. The sequence goes on along the minus strand of JADFYH010000014.1, from coordinate 50,569 downwards.
CGCTCCGAATCAGTGACGCCAAGGCCTGGGCGCAGCTTCCCTCCAAGGTAAAGGACATCATCGAATATCCGGCTGGGGTGCAAGTGGGCTTTACCCAAACCTTCGATTTGTTTTTTTCCGAAAAAGTCGATTTATACAATTTCCGCTCCATCAGTTTTTATTCAGCCAGCCTAAAGAAAAATTTTGATGCCCTTTCTTCCAGCTCACTCGACCGCGCGGTTCCCTCGAACGATCATACCCCCTCCGAAGTGCCGGATAAATTGATTACGCCTTCGCATGGTTCCAAGATGAATAAGGCGAAAGACAAAAAATAGACTTCTTTTATTTTTTTGAGGTCACCTCAAAAAAAATATTGCCATGGGTCTCTTTTTTATAGTACCCAGCCGCGGTCAAAAAAAAAGGAGTTCCATGACTATTCGATTAGGAATACCCAAAGAACTAAGTGAAGGCGAGTCTCGGGTGGCGCTGGTTCCCGATGTAGTGGGCCGTCTGGTGAAGATGGGCTATGAGGTCTGCATCGAAAGAGGCGCGGGAGAGGCTTCCTTTTTTCCAAATGAATCTTATGAAAAGGCAGGGGCGAAACTGCAGAGTCGGGAACAGATCCTTCAGAATTCCCAGGTGATCCTCAAAGTAGCCCCCCCCCTCGAAGAGGAAATCAAACAAATTCCAAACGGGGCGATCCTCATCAGCTTCCTCTATCCCTACCGCTTTCCAGATCGGGTGCGCGAACTTCAAAACAAAAAAATTACCTCCTTTGCGATGGAACTCATCCCCCGGGTGACCCGTGCGCAGAGCATGGATGCCCTCTCCTCGCAGGCAACGGTCAATGGTTACAAGGCTGTCTTAATTGCGGCAGACCGCTGCAGTCGCTTTTTCCCCATGCTCACCACAGCAGCAGGAACGATTCGTCCTGCAAAGGTTCTGGTGTTGGGGGCTGGCGTGGCGGGCTTGCAGGCTATTGCCACTTCTCGAAGGCTTGGGGCTGTTGTGGAGGCCTATGATATCCGTAAGAGTTCGAGAGAACAGATTGAGTCGCTCGGGGCAAAATTTGTACAAAGCACGGTGGATGGAGAAGGCCAAGGAGGCTATGCCCGAGAATTAAGTGCGGAAGAGAAAAAGAAAGATCAAGAAACCTTGGACAAACACATTGCTTCGGCGGATGTGGTGATCAGCACGGCCCATGTGCCCGGACGACCTGCTCCTATATTAATTAGCGAGGAAGTCGTGGGTCGTATGAAACCCGGATCTGTCATCGTCGACCTCTCTGCCGAATCCGGAGGCAATTGTGTTTTGACGAAGCTGGGAACCGAGGTGGTAAAAAATGGCGTGCGCATTGTGGGTCCGGCCAATCTGTCCAGTTCTCTGCCTTTTCATGCCAGTGAGATGTACGCAAAAAATATGTTTAACTTCCTTACTCTCCTCACCCAGGAGGGGAAAACGCTTAGCCCTAACCTTGAGGATGAAATCATTATCGGATCTCTGCTCAGCTATCAGGGTGAGATCAAGCATGCCCCCACCAAGGCCTTGCTGGAGGAAAAAAGATCATGACTGAAAATCTCATGCCTGCTCTCTACATCTTCTTACTGGCAGTCTTCACCGGTTACGAGGTGATTTCGAAGGTGCCCGTGGTGCTTCATACCCCGCTCATGTCGGGTTCAAATTTTATCCATGGAATCGTCGTGGTCGGAGCCATGGTTTCCCTGGGTCTGGCGCATACCATGCCCGACAAAATTATCGGATTCCTCGGAGTATTTTTGGGGGCCGTGAATGCCGCCGGGGGTTATGCCGTCACCGTACGTATGCTTGAAATGTTCGAGAAAAAGAACGAGAAAAAGAAAAAGGAGCCTACCCCTTGATCTGGATACAACTCACCTATTTTGTAACGGCTTTGTTATTCATTGTGGGCTTGAAACGCATGAGCTCTCCTCTGACCGCACGTTCCGGAATTATCTGGGCGGGAGGAGCCATGTTGTTGGCCACGGTAGCCACTTTATTCCAACCTAATTTAGGAAACTATCCCTTGATGCTTATCGCCCTCGTGGTGGGAAGCATTATCGCCTGGGTTGGTGGTAAAAGAGTGGCAATGACCAACATGCCCCAGATGATTGCGATCTATAATGGGATGGGAGGGGGCGCGGCTGCCGCTATTGCCGCGGTTGAACTCTCAAAAGGGGACGATCTTCCTTTTGGTCTGAAGGCGATTACCGTTATAGGCGGGCTTATTGGGATGGTGGCTTTCAGCGGAAGTGTGATTGCCTTTGCCAAATTGCAGTCTCTGCTGAGAGAGCGTCCTTACACTTTTCCGGGCCAGCAATTTTTAAATATGCTGATCCTGCTGGCAGCCATCGCGATGGGGGCCAGTTTGCTTTTCTGCCCTGCTGCCACCCTCTGGTTCTTGGTACTCTTCTTCGCCCTCGCCTTCCTTTTTGGGGTTATGATGACTCTTCCCATCGGCGGTGGAGACATGCCCGTAGTGATCTCCCTCTTCAATGCCCTCACCGGTCTTTCGGTGGGCTTTGAGGGATTTGCCCTGCAAAATTATGCCATGATAGTCGCCGGAACCGTTGTGGGTGCCGCAGGGACTCTGCTGACTCAGTTGATGGCCAAGGCCATGAATCGTTCCATCCTCAATGTATTATTCAGTGCCTTTGGACAGGAGAGCACAGGAGGCCAACAAGAAATTAAGGGAAGCATGAAGTCTATTGAGCTTGAGGATGCCGCAATCTTGATTGCCTACGCAGAGAAGGTCATTATCGTCACCGGTTATGGAATGGCCGTGGCCCAGGCCCAGCATAAGATGCGCGAGCTTTCCGATCTGCTCGATCAACGGGGAGTGGAAGTAAAATTTGCCATTCATCCCGTGGCAGGACGTATGCCCGGACACATGAACGTTCTGTTGGCCGAGGCGGGCATTCCCTACGAAAAACTCTTTGACCTCGAAGAAATCAATGCCGAGTTCCCTTCTACCACGGTGAGCTTGGTCATCGGAGCCAACGACGTGGTAAATCCTGCGGCTCGTAATAACACCTCCAGCCCTATCTACGGCATGCCGATTTTGGATGTGGATAAATCCAAGAACGTCATCGTGATCAAGCGCGGAAAAGGAAAAGGTTTTGCTGGCATTGAAAATGAACTCTTCTACACCGACAACACCCGCATGCTTTATGGCGATGCACAAGAAGTAACAAACCATCTGATCCAATCGCTGAAGAAATTATAAGGCACAAGCTCTTTGTTAGATTACCATTTTTAATTTCTTCTTCGAAACACCAATACTCAATACTTCCCCTTCGTTCATCGAAAAGGCATGATGAGAGCCATCGATGAAAACCATGGCCTTGGGCATGTGAGGGCTCAGTTTAAGGGTTTGATGCGGGGCGAGTACTCCGTGAGTCAACCTCAGTGTATTTTTTTTTGTGCTAAAGGGTTCCCGAACTACAAACTGAAAATGAGGATCTTCCTTGGACAAGATTTTTCCTCCCGCAGAGTGCGTGGCCGCGGTGGATCCTGTTGCGGTAGAAATCCAGACCCCGGAACATTTTTGTTCCTCTTTTTGATGATCCACTTCAATTTGATAGCGTGTGGTTCCTGCAGGGCAGGGATGGCAGAAAAGAATGTCATTTAAAGCCAGTACAGGCAGAGTTCTGTTTTTGATTTTTGCCTGCAAACGATAAACTTCCGTAATTTTGGATTTTCCAGAGAGAAATTGGTCCAGAATGGCCGGAAACCCCTGGGCATCCGACACACAATACTCGCCGTGGCTGGCCTGCGGCACAGAGTTGATGCCCATCAGAATTTGCCCATTCAAGGCCAGATGAGAGGCGTGCAGAAAGGTCCCATCGCCTCCGACGGTTACAATCAGATTCGCGCTACTGATATTGTTTCTCGAGTGGCGAGAGGTAATTTGATAAAAAATATTCCGCTTCGAAAGCGCCTCTTCAACGCGTGCAATACTCTCCAGATGCGTGGATTGGTGTCTGGGATTGGGGGCTATTTTTTTTAAGATGACCGTGACATTAAAATTTTGCATCCCGCACTAGTAAACTGTCCTTTGCTTTTCACTCAATAAAAAAATGGGCCTGTCGTGTTTTTTGGAATCAAATTTAATTTACGCTGGTACATTAAACTCACTCACCGAGCCTGTCTCACCAGTGGGAGAGGAAAGGCTTGGTATCAAAGCTGGGTTTTCTCTGAGTGCATTTAATACACTGTTTACTTGTCTATCTCCTGGGCGAGCAGGTCTTGTGATAGTGTTTCCCGTAGCGGGATCTATTTCCGAGACCCTTGCCTGAAGGACCACGACTCTCACCCGATTGCTGCTTCCGGGTTCATAATAAAGGCCAATTCTTACCGACTGAAGACCTGAAATCTTACGGTCGTTGATCGCATCTGAAAGATGATTATAAATGCCTCCAATCGCTGCTTGATTTAAGCGGGCTACTGGTCGGCCACCAGCGCTTAGAGGATCCGTCACCCCGATATTGTCAGAGAGACTGGGAGGTAAGCCACTAGCTGCTCTGAGTACAGCATTTCCAGGTCCTCCTCCTATTGTACCGCCTGATCCGATGTTATTAGATGCGGCAGCGGAGGGAGTCCCGAGATTTCCAAGGCCTACCCCTGCAGCAGCTTGTCCTCCTCTAACTATTGCTGACCCTGTAGGAGAAGGTGATGTTGAATCTTGCGGTGGCGCTTCAGGTGCAACTCCAGGTGCTTGTGGTTGTCCAGGAGCTCCAACAAGAGTGGCCACTGTGGCAGTATTGCTACGCCCTAAAGCAGCTAAGGCAGCCTCTGCCTCTGCAGAAGCTCGAGTGGCTTCATCACTTGGAGTTGTGTTCAGAGCAGGAGTTGGAGTGGCCATTTCAGTAGGAGGAGTTATGGTTTGAGAAGTAGTAGTTATGGGAGCCTCTGAACGCCAGGCTCCGGGTGCTGCTGGTAATGGAGGCACAACTGGGGGCCTAGTTGCGCCAGGCGTTTCTGGGATAAGCGTTCGGGCTATTGCCACTGGAGCTGGCGTAGGCGTGGGTGCTGGAGTTGCGGTGGGTTGAGGTGTTGGGACTGGGGCTGGAACTACTGGTGTGGTAGTTGCCACCGCAATCCCTCCTGTCGGTACCGCTGGGGCCCTCGGATTGCTTGGGGGAGGAGGGTTTGTTCCTTCAGGCCGCAAGCTTCCCAATACCTGTCCCAACTCAGCCTGGAGACCCTGGATGGTTTCTGGTCTTGCCTCTGTATGATGGAGAAGTCTGCTGAGACTCTCATCTGCCAAAGCACATTCCCGTAGGGCTCGGTCTGGGTCACTGCTTGCAAAGCTGCGCGCGCTACCCAAATGCTGTCCGACGCTTAATTCCAAATCACGGGCACCGAGTTCTGCCACTGCGGGTCTTATTTCAGGATGTGCATCCATGTTGATGCGGGGATTTGCCGTTTGGATAGAGGCACGAAGTGTGTTGTGTTCTGTCTGCAAACTGCTCAGCCACCCGGCGTCATGTCCAGGAAGGGCCGCCATGCGCTGATAGTTTCCTCTCACTTGATCCAGAAATTCCAGGGCACGGGCGGGTTCCCCTCTTTCGAGATGACGTCGTGCTTCTGAAAGTTCAAAGCGTGCATCCATCCAAGCGGCGGATTCCGTAGACGGTAAGCTTGCATGCAGTTGCCCTAATCTTTGCTGAGGAGGTCTATAAGTGTCGTTGGCAAAGAGTGGTCCTAAGGTTCTATCCCTATAAGCGGTATCGTTGTTGAGTTGCTGGTATAACTGTCTGGTGTTTGCTGGGATATCTCCATGTCGGGCATTAGAAGAACGTATATCCGCCCGAAGTACCTGCGCCTGAAGAAAAAGTTCTCCCGCAAGCTGGGCCCTTCCGCGTAATCGTTCAGTTGCTGCAGTGTGATCTCCACCAGGAAGCCCTTGAAGTTGAGCATAACCCTGTCTCACTTCAGCCCTTAAGTGTTGCACTTCTTGTAAGATGCTGTGAAGTGCTTCCCTTGGAGGGACCTGCCCTTGCAAGCTTGCATGGCCATCACGTTGAACGATGCTAAATTCTTGGTGATGCTGATTGTCTGTAAAGACGTAACCATCTGCAGAATTAGGATTGGCATTCGGATTGATATGAAAACCCATGGTCAAACTCCTTTGTCTGTGTCTACACCGTCTCACATTATCCGTTAAAACTTCACTCCTTTAAAGAGATATCGTTTCCCGAGGCCTCAAAAGTTGCGTCTCTGAAAATTTTGCTAAGAATTGCTAAAAGAAAGTCTGCAAATTCTCTTTGACACTTTTATCAGCTTTGTTACCCTACAACTCTCGAACTCTATTTGAATTTTAACAGGGGAGATTTATGAAGAAGACTATTGCAATGAGCTTGGGTTTGCTTTCACTGCTTGCTTCTGCGTCTCTATTGAGGGCTAACGAGGGCTTGGGAAGAAACAAGTACGTAAATAGTGAACTCAACAAAAACTATTGGGAAGATGTGGACGCTGTTTATGATAATCCTTCCCATCATCGTCATCATTCCAAGGTTCAAATTATTGGTGTGGAGTCCACCGTTCCGCAAAGAAGAATTCTCGATAATTTAAAGGAAGGCGTTACCGATCAGCTGACGGTTTTGAAATTGTTCTCTGCGCCTAATATTATCACTCGTTCCCCCCAAGATAAAGAAACCTGGGTATACAATTGGATCTGGTCTTATCAAAACGAAGAGAATCCCAGCCAAACCACTATCTTGATGGATCAGCAGGGGAAACGCATTCGTCGCAATAAAAAGCCCGTCTCCCTCGTCATCACCTTTAACGACAAAGACATTATCGAGTCCTACGCCATCAAACTCATCAAGGCAAAAAAAGATACCTTTAGTGAATTTTAATAAGAAAGTTTAATCTTGTTGCTCCCCTTAGCCTCTTGTCTTTCCACGTCAAGGTTTACGCCTGTTAACAGCTCCTAAAACGTTTAAGTCTGCGCTTTCCCTTTGTTTACAAGGGTTTTTTCGAGGCGTACACTTTAGCTATCAGAAAAAATTTGGTTTTTCCGTCCGGTTTCCTAACCGATTTCTTAGGGGGGAGGCGCTCGAGGATGAAATCTCGTTTCAAAATACAAAAAGGTTTTTCGGCCCTGGAGGCCATTTTTGCCATCATGATTCTCAGTGTCGGCTTCATCGGTTATATGACCCTGTTCTCTCAAATGGCCAAGACCACAGAAACCGATGACATGCGTTTGCGGGCGGGTCACTTGGCCGGAGAAAAGATGGAGGATCTGATTGCGACCAAGGCAATCAGTGGATATGCCGGCATCAACACGGGAACCACCACCGAAAATATCAGTTACGATTCTTACAACTTTACTCGACGCACCCAAATTCAATTTGTGGATTCCAGCGATTTAAGAACAGTCAGCGCTCTGGACACGGGATACAAGAGCGTGAATGTAAGTGTTTCCTGGAATTACGGAGGCCTCCTGAGTGTACAGATGATGAGTTTAATTTCGAATTACTAAAACTATGCCGAAACATTTTCTAAAATTCATTCAGAAGAAGGCCAAAAACCAAAAGGGATTTGGTTTGCTTGAAATCACCTTGGGGCTTGTGGTGGTAGGGATTATCAGCTTGAGTTTTGCGTCGTTGTTTGGAATTACTATCGATCAATATTCTGCCATCACTTCGCGCAAGGAAGCTCTTTCCCAGGCACGCCTGGCTATTAACCGAATTACTGAGGAGCTGCTCTATATCGATTCTAATGCCCTGGTTTCGATTTCAAGCAGCAATCTTTCTTTTATTGATACTTCAGGCGTTGCCACCAATTTCAGAACTCAGACCGATGCAGGTATTCTGAATCTCTACCGGGGCAATGATCTTTTGGCCAAAAACCTGAGCGCCTTTTCTCTTACCTATCTCGATTCCCTGGGGGCCCAGATTCAGGATGGAAATGTAAGTAATGTTCGAAGAATTCAGATTAATCTTGGGGTGAATGCAAGCAATAATCATGGGGATGTCAAATTAAGGGGAGAGGTTTATCCGAGAAATTTTTATTACTCGAATTTTAAATAAATCATGAAAACATTTATTAAAAATAAAAGGGGATTTTCCTTACTCGAACTTATATTCACGATAAGCCTTATTTCCATTTTGGGCCTGAGTGTGGTTTCAAGTTCCAACACCTCCGATCCCACAGTTCAAAGCGCCATGCTCAAGGTGGTGTCCGACATTCGTTTTGCACAAGACAGGGCTATTATTACAGGCGTGAATCATGGATTTAGAACCATCTCAGCCACGCAATACGAAATTTACCAGCTCACACCTGGAAACCCAGTCAACGATCCAAGCACCTCGGCTCCCATGCAGATCAGTCTCTATCAGGACTATAAAAATGTAAATTTTGCGAGAAATTATCAGGTTGAATTCAACAGCTATGGACAACCCGTGCTGGGAGGTGGGCTGGCGGTGAATTTAAGCAAGGACAGCTCCAGCAGAACTTTTACAGTCACGAATAATACCGGATTGATAATATTGCCTTGAGACTCTTGAGACTAAAGTCTTTTTCCGTAGTCTCCTCCCCTTAAGCTAAGGGGAGGTTGGGAGGGGTTATGGTGCAATGGGATGTCATTGCCATAACGCCCCCTGACCCCCTCTTAGCTTAAGAGGGGGAAATTAAGGAGAGGATTCATTTATAGGGGGGCGTATGAAAAATTTAAATAGAAAAGAGGGTGGGTTCATCTCCGTTGCCATCGTGCTGGGCTTGCTGATTCTTGGCCTTTTTGCCATGAGCAGCAATAGTGTAGTGAACGATTCCTCAACGGAAACGGCGAATAACACGAACAAGGAAAGGGCGAATTACTACGCCCTGGCAGGCATCGAATATGCCCTCCGAGCGATTGATCAGGGCCAAGACCCCAACGGGGTAAAAACCTTTGACATGGGTTCGGCAACCCTTACGATCAATGGAAATCAAATCACCTCCGTTGGAAAATCGGATGTTGCCCAAGTGACCCGATCCATTACCACTGCGATGTCAGGCTCCTGCGTTTCGATGTCCTGCAACAATTTTCATTCCAATGGAAAAGATCTCCTGGGAGTTTATGTCAGCAAGGCCTGCCTCAGCCACCCTATTATTGCCCGCATGAAAGTGAGCTTTACTCCCGATAATGGTGAAAAAGTTTCAGGCATTCAAATTAATAGTCAATCGGTTTATAGCGATGCGACAGGCACCAAATCGGGAACCTTTATTGATATTACGGATTATACGATTCCCACCACCCCCTCGCCCGACCCTGTTGATTTCATCCGATTTTCTAGCAACATTGTGGGAGCTAAAAGCTATACCATTACTTCGGAGTACACTGACCATACTACCAGCCAAGTCACTTGTATCGACGCCACGGCTGCCCAAGTGTGTGGAAACGGAATTCCTGAGACCGGTGAAGAATGTGATGATGGAAATAAAAACAATGGAGACGGTTGTTCCTCCAATTGTACCGTCGAACCGGGTTATAAATGTAATGGGAATCCGAGTAGCTGTAGTTTAATCATTCCTACTCCTGTCTGTGGGAATGGGGCCATCGAAGCAGGTGAAGCCTGTGACGACGGTAATACCAACAACGGGGATGGCTGTTCTTCTACTTGTCAAATCGAAAACGGATTTACCTGTTCAGGAAACCCGAGCGTCTGTGCCCCCATCTATGTCCCCGTCTGCGGAAATGGAAAACTCGATCAGGGGGAGGCTTGCGACGATGCCAACACTAAAGATGGGGATGGCTGTTCTTCTACCTGTACCGTAGAATCTGGCTATACCTGTAGTGGGTCTCCCAGCAAATGTACACTCATTCCCCCTCCTGCGTCCGTCTGCCCTAATGGAATCGTAGAAACGGGAGAATCTTGCGACGATGGAAATTCCAAAAATGGAGATGGTTGTTCCTCCAATTGCACCGTAGAACCTGGATACAATTGCTCGGGTAATCCCAGTGTCTGCATCAAGCCCAATGTTTGCGGAGATGGAAACAAGGCCGGCACTGAGGCCTGTGATGATGGAAACACGGTCAATGGAGATGGTTGCTCCTCAAACTGTCAGATTGAAACAGGCTGGGCCTGCAGTGGATCTCCTCTCAGCACTTGCAGTAAAATTCCCGGTTCAATCTGCGGAAATGGCATTCTTGAAAGCGGTGAAGAATGTGACGATGGGAACGTCGCTAGTAACGATGGCTGTTCTTCAAGCTGTAAAATAGAAGCAAACTATACTTGTACGGGGTCACCCAAGAGCACCTGTACCCCAACGATTCCCACCCCTGTTTGTGGCAATGGAAAGATCGAAGCCGGCGAGGCTTGTGACGATGGAAACAAAAACAACGGGGATGGTTGTTCCTCTACCTGCCAGATTGAAACGGACTATGCCTGCTCGGGCGCGCCCAGCGTTTGTGACATCGCCGGAAAAAAATATTGCATCTGTCACTACACCAGTTCGGGGGCTAATCCTTATAATACAATCTCGATCAGCGAAAATGCCGTCTGTGCCCATATTCAGCAACATGGAGATATTCCAGGCCCTTGCGCGGGAGATACCATCGCCGCCTGTAAAGGTGCCCCTCCTTTGCCCATAGACTATCCTTGCCTGGTGAGCAGCAACAACCTTTGCGGGGATGGAAAGATAGAAAACGCCGAGGCCTGCGACGATGGAAATAAGGTGAACGGGGACGGTTGTTCTTCGAACTGCATCGTTGAATCTGGCTATACCTGCACGGGCACACCCAGCAAGTGCACGCTGCCTCCCTCCAAATGCGGAAATGGCAAGGTGGAAACGGGTGAGGCCTGTGATGACGGGAATCAAATCGGTGGAGACGGATGTAGTGCCAACTGCACGGTGGAACCCAACTATACCTGTACGGGCGCTCCCAGCGTCTGTAAACTTCCCACACCTGTGTGCGGAAATGGCAAACTGGAATCCGGTGAGGCCTGCGACGATGGAAATAAAACCAATGGAGATGGTTGCTCTTCCACCTGCACCGTTGAGGCAGGCTATGCCTGCACGGGTTCTCCTCTCAGCACCTGCAGCCTTCTCTGTGGTAACGGTAAAATCGATGCGGGTGAAACCTGTGATGATGGAAACAGAACCAGTGGAGATGGATGTTCTTCTACCTGTCAGGTGGAAGGCAATAATGTCTGCACGGGAGCGCCTAGTGTCTGCAGGCTTCCCATTGTGACCAATGCTTCTACAGGGACCGTCAGCGTTGGGAAAAACTGCGACTCCGAAATCAAGGTAATCTGTAATCAAATTACTTATGGCGCCGGAGGGCCGGCAATTCCTGTAAAAATGAATCGTGCCCTCAATGGGAGCTACTTCAACAACTGGATGTTCAGCAATACCCCTGTTTACGAAGGAGAGGTATTTACCGAATCGGTGGCCTCCAGCGCCCCTGCCGTTTATATGATCAAGGCCAATGCAAAATATGGCAGCTTTAATTCGACCTACGATTCCACGAACAAAAATCAGACCATGATTTGGGTAAATGGCAGCAATCCGCCTTCCAATATCGCAGGCTTTGGAGGACAAAAATCCCTCAATACCTGTTTGGCACCTTACATCGATATGAGTGCCAAGAAGGTGAAACTGGCCGCCAATGAATCCATTATCACGATGGAACTGGGAGTGGATGTGTCTCAGTATCCCACCAGTACCGCGGCGGACTTCCAGGATTTGACGGTGTTGATTAGCGCGAAGAATTGTAAATAAGTCGCGGCTGATTTAAAAAAAAGCCGGAGAGAATCTCTCCGGCTTTTTTTTTGCTGGGATGTAATCGGGGCGACTGGATTTGAACCGGCGACGGCTTCACAGGGGCTCGCGTCGCCCCTCACTCGGCAAGGCCTCGTGAGCCTCCCCTCTCGCTCACTTTGTTCGCTATTTTTCATCAATCGGGGCGACTGGATTTGAACCGGCGACCTCTTGTTCCCGAAACAAGCGCTCTACCAGGCTGAGCTACGCCCCGAAATTTTTCACATCGTTACGATTGCGTCTCCATACCTCTCAACTTTGCGGCACGCGCTTTTAAAGCGAGCAGACTCGAACGAAAGGCGTTCGATTTTTGGATGAGTTTCTTTTCGTTCTTAAGATCTTCCAAAGTAAGGGTGACTGGAGAACCCCAATCCATCACCACTTTGGAAGGCATCAAGAAGGGAAGCTTGGGAAAAATCCAAAAAGGATAATTGGCAAACGGCTTGATAAACAGATCTAAAAAGGTTTCATTTTTAACTACCCAAAGCTTGAGCACCTGTTCGATTCCCGCATGGCCGATAGGAATAATCTTGATGTGTTTGCGGTGGCTTTTTTCCATGTAACCCTTGGCCATCCTCAAAAATCCCTTGTGAAACTTGGGGACTCGATCCGGATTGATGATGTGACTCACAAAATCCATTCCCTCAGGAAAAAGCAAAAGATGCTTTTTGAAAAGGGTCTGAACCCCATTTTCAACCGTCGCCGCCACACATTGACCACTTCTAAAAAACTCACGGACGAGAGGAAGTTTAAAGGCCTCGGGATAGACCAAAGTCCCCAGTTTCCCGGCCTGATTGCGATAGAGGTAATAGCCAATCAAGGCAGCCTCCAGGGCAATCACATGATTGCTGATGAAGATCACATGCTCATGCCTGGCCACTTCCAATCCTTCTTGCACATGCCCCAGATGTTCCACCCTAAAATAGATGTCATGAAAAAGCTTGAGCCAAAACATGTGCAGTTCGTAGAACTGATCATCCAAAGGCTTGTCGTTGTATTGAAAGGAAAAAAGTTTGGTGACCTTACCCAACAAAGCACCTATCGAATTTTCCGACGATTCGGCACTTACTCGAGGGGCAAGAGAAGAGGAGGCAGAAGAAAAAGTTTTCATGAAGAGAAACACTACTCTTTTTATTTTTTTTTGAGAAGCCTCCTTTTATACTTTTTTCACTTTTTTTAAAAAAAAGGAAGCAGTCTTGACGGACGGAGGTAACTCGAATAGTAAAATTAAATTTCGGCTGGAAAACCAGGACCCGAGGACCCTATGAAAAATCTTGCGCTAAAAATAGAAAACGAAACCGAAAGTACAACCCACGAAACAGATCCTTCTTTTTTTAGAAAAGAAAGGCAAAAATTTTTTAAGCAATATTTAATGCCTAAATTATTTTTCTTGTTCCGAGGTTTTCCAAAGAACGCCGTGGTCTCTATTGATGTGACCAACAAATGCAACCTCCGCTGCAAACATTGCTACTTCTTTGCCTATGAACAAAAACAGGAGCTGACTCCGGAACAATGGTTGGAACGCCTGGAATCCCTCAAAAAGCAGGGTTTTCCTCTTTATAGCGCCACCTGGGTAGGCGGGGATCCCATGCTGCGCAAGGATCTGATTGAAGTGGGTCGAAAGTATTTTCGTGGAAATATCATCGTGACCAACGGCACCTTTGCCCTGCCCGATTGGAAGGATGTCTATTTTCATATCTCAGTGGATGGCACCGAAAGTTACCACAACGACATTCGCGGCAAAGACGTTTATCAAAAACTCAAAAAGAATATCCACGAGGCTCCCGAGGGTCTGAACATCTCGCTGGCTACCTGCCTCAACAAACGCAATCTGTTCTGCATGGAAGATCTGTTGGAAGAATGGGCCCCCAATAAAAAAGTGAAACATATCCTGTTCGATTTTTTCACTCCGGTCAAAGGCGTGAAGCACGATCTTTTCATCCCCTTTGAAGAACAGGAACAAATTATCGACCGCATCCTCCACCTCAAAAAAACAAAATACGGCGATTTCATTGGCATCAGTGAGCGAGTGCTGGAATTGATGAAAGGCAAAGAACGTCACAAGGCCCTCGGCAACAATTGCGTCTTCTTGCAAAAAGGCCATGCCTTTGACCCGATGGGAAATAAAAAAGATCAATGCATGATGGGCAAAGAGGCCGATTGCGAACGCTGTGGCTGTGTGGTGCCCTTCTATTTGAAACAAAGAACCGAACGCAAATACATCCTCCAGGAAATGTGGGCCGATTTCAAAAAATGGACTAAGGGTAAGGAGGTCAATAAATCGATTTTCAGATAATTCAGGCGTAGAGACTTGCTTTCTAAAAAATAGAACTTACTTGTAAAAGGTGCACGTCAGTGCACCAACCAAACACTCGAAGGAGGGCTTCAGAAATTCCTTTAGACGAGGCGAGAGAGAGGGAGCAACCGGAGCGTAGCAGCGCTACGTGAGGATTGTGATCGAACGAACAACGAAGTATAAAGGAATTTCTGAAGCCCGACAGGGGGCGAATAGTTTCGACGGAATGTAGGCGAGGACGTGTCGCAGGTCGAGCAAGCTTGTAGCTCGTCAAACTCAGGCAAAAAACAACTGCAAACGCAGAAGTCGATTCTTTCGACTACGCAATGGCAGCTTAATCGCCGCCACATTCTCTAGCACTTCTCCCGCGAGGGCTAGCGAATGACAAAAAGTGGGATAGCTCTTGGGATGTCTGATCACGAAGAGCGAAATTCATCAGGCTGGTTCTTTAGAAATCGTGCCGATGCGAGGGCTAAAGAGCGAGACTCAAAATATCGGATAAACCTGTAGAAGCCGTCATCAAATCTTTCCGGACGGGGGTGCGATTCCCCCCGCCTCCATATTTTGAGACCGTATTTTTTTCGAAGGATGAGCAGGATCCTGAAATTCCAGCAAAACTGCCTGCAGTTTAAACCCTTCCAAACCTTTTCTTATTTCTCCCTTGTACAAAACATCTCCCAATAATGGAAAACCCAGATGAGCCAAGTGCACTCGAATTTGATGTCGCACTCCTGTCTCGATTCTCACTCGGACTAAAGTTGCATCCGCTAATTGTTCTTCAATTTGATAAAAAGAGATGGCTGGCCTCGCTTTTTTTCCACCCACCTGCATCTTGCGTTTGTTTTTTGCATGATGAGCGATGGGGGCATCGATTTTTTTCCAGCCTTCAAAATTTGTCATTTTTGGGCAAAGGGCCAAGTATTCTTTTCGTACCCTTCGTGCTTGAAATTCATTTCTTAAAAAAGAATAAGTTGAATGATTTCGCGCTACTAATATTAATCCTGAGGTTTCTTTATCCAAGCGATGCACCAAGCCTGCTTCGCGGCCTGGGTTTCCTATCGTTAATACTTCAGGATATTTTTGGGCCAATATTTGAATCAGCGTATTTTGATCGGACTCTTTCAAGGGATGGCAATGCATGCCTGCAGGTTTTTCGATGACTAGAAAATCCTCAGATTCGAGATGAATCTCAATTTTTGTAGGCAAATTCATTAGGGCTTGCTATCGATGTGAATCTTTCCGCTCCCTCTACAATAAGGGCATTTTTCTTTAATATCGAAAGTTTTAAAAATCATGCGGGTGTACTGCTCATGCTCATAGCCGTGGTCTTGATACCGTAAATGGGCCAATTCATGGGCTAAGGTATCTAAAACCTTCGCCTTGGGGAGGCGAATAATCTTTTTTACCTTGAGCTGTCCCCTTTTGTTGAGGCAGGTTTGTTGGGTGTGTGTTGCCAACATCACCAATTTTTTCTCAAAATACACATTTCCAAACACGCGCATAATCTTGTTTTTTGTGGGCTTAAAGGGTCGAATTTGCTTAGGCAGGGTCAAGGAGGGCATCTTTCGTTTGGCCTTCAGTAAAAAAGGATAAACCCAAGCGAGATGCGGAGAAATGGACGAACCCACATCCAAGGCCTCTTTAGACCTCTTTTTAACGCTTATTTTCTGACTTAATTTGGGTATTTTCTTAACCGTCATAAACCTCTAACCTCGTCTATAGTTGTATCAGAGAGCCCTTCGCCAGGGCAATAGAGAGTGTTAAACTCTTTTTTCACGCATAACTATTTGAAATTAATAACGATTTTTATACATCCACTGCGTCATTTTTTTAAATAGGCGTGAACGGGATCGAACCGTTGACCTCTGCAATGTGAATGCAGCGCTCTAACCAGCTGAGCTACACGCCTAATTTACAGAGTCTTGGGCTACACAGAAGGATTTTTTTCGTCAAGCCGATAAGGAGGATATTGATCTTACGCTTGATAAATTCCCTCCACTGAGTAAGGCTCCAAGGGCTCATTGTTTTAGCAGTGGTGAAAGTGGATATTCGAACGAGGAGGCCCTATGTTCAAAAAAATAAGCAGTATTTTTATCCTGATATTTCTGATGCACACGAATCTTTGGGCAGACTTCAAGGCCCAAGATTTCAGCACAAAAAAAATAACGGGAATCCCGCTGTTCAACCCCATCCGCGAATATATTTTTCAGCATCAAAATCAGATCTATACAATTCAGAGTAGTACTCAAAGTAGTGGCAACATCAAACATTGGAATGAGGCTCAAAAGGGCTGGGAAGATTTTAATGAGGGCTTAAGGGGAAATGCCGATATGCTTTATTCGGACGGGAAAAAGCTCTACGCCGCTACCCCAGACGGAGTTTATGGTTACGATTCAAAAGTAAAGAAATGGGGAATCACAGGTCATCTTTCTGAAGGATTAGACCCTTATGCCATTTCTCAGAGTGGGGGAAAACTCACTTTAGTCAGTGGGAATTATGGAGTCTATCAATTATCGAAAAATAATAATTGGGAAAAAGTCCCCGCTAAAGGCCAGGAGCCTCCTTCCTATGGATTTTGGGGAATGAGCAAGGAAATGGTGGTCGTGTCTTCGGGGACAAAAATTTATGCCTATTCGCAGGCCCGGCAAGAGTGGATAGACATCAGCGCCAATATCGAACAAGAAATCACCAGTGAAAACAAAATTCGAGACCTCATGGTGATAGGTGAAACTTTCTACATTGGCCTTAAAGGCAAGGGCATCTTCAAGCGAGATCTTAAAGACACGGGGTGGAGCCCTTTCAACGAAGGGATAGGCAGCGCTGAAAGTTTTTTGCACTTTTCCATGCCTTATGAAGAACTGATAGCCTATAGCAATAAAAATCAATACCGGCTGAATGCCCATAAAACAGCCTGGGTGCCTTTAAATTTAGGTCTGGAAAATCTAGACATTGTCACCCTCAGCAAAAGAGGAAAACAGATTTTTGCGTCCAGTAAAAATGAAGTTTTTGTCAAAGAAGGCGCTAAAATTGAGAGTGCCAATCAAGGCTTGGAGACAGCGGACAATCTGATTTATCTCGAAAAATCAAAAAAAGGTTTTTTACTCAGCAGCATCAAGGGTCTTTTTAGCTATGACAGCGCAGATAAAAAGTGGAAAAACTCGACCAATCTTTTTTCTCCCGGTTGCTCTCAAACGGTGTATCCGATTTTGTTGCGGGACGACAAGGTCTAGATAGGCACTTACACTGGTGGAGTTTATGCGGGCCAGGAAGATCAGCCGTTTACTGCTTATCAAAAGGGCATTCATGCCGTTCCAACTCAGCTAAAATCTCCTCCCTGCCCTGATAAAACTTACGACACCATTTACCGACTCACTTTTTTCCAGAATAAACTCTATGCCTTGTCTCTGACAGACGTGTACGAGTGGACGGCCCAGAAGGAATGGAAAAAGGTTTTCTCTCTGTTAAAAAATAAAAACCCTACAGGAAACGAACACATTTGCTGTGTCACCACCACCACCGACAGCAAACTCTATTTAGGCACTATGTCGGGCCTCTATCAATTTGATGGAAAAGGCCCCTGGGAAAAAGTGCCGGTGGCCGAAAAAAGCAAAGACTCCCCTGCCTATCATGTAGCCTCCACTAACAACTGGCTGGCCCTGCAGACCGATGCGGGCAGTGTCTACCGCTACAATTTTAATAACAAAACCTGGGACTTCATCCCCGGCTATTTTGGAGATTTGATTAAACTCATTAGCCATCAAAACAAACTTTTCGCGCTTTCAAATAAAAGAATTTATAGGTGGAATGAAGAAGAAAGAAATTGGGAAGAATTAAAACAAATGTCTGCCACTCAACTCATGGGCGAGACGGCAGAAAAAGAAAAAAAGAAAAAGTTTTACGATTTGATCAGCGATGGAAATCATTTGTATTTATTGGCAACAGATGGAATTTTTGAGATTTCACAATGAATGCTCTCTCCGGGGGGAGGGAGGCTACAGGGCTATAAAATCGCTTAATGGGACTAATAAATAGCCCTAAAAGTTGAGCTTGCTTGCGTCCTTCTTTATGGGGTAGGGGCCGTTCTGCCGTGCCCCCATTAAAAACCTTAGACAAGGATGATACATGCATTGTTCTACACAAGATGTCTTGCTGGCCCTACTCCTAGACCGATTTGTGCCTCTGCACGATGAGAAATTTGAACTCAAGGCGAGGTGCGATCTAACTCTAAAGTTGCTCGAGGAACTCAAGGCACTTTCCGCTCCCCTGCCAGCCGGAGCTGACACTCAAAAGATTAACCAGCGCACTCAAGCTATTATCCAGGCCTATGCTTTACTGAAACAAAACAAAAAAGCGGAGGCAGAAAAATTGTACGAAGAGGCACTCCAGACGGTAATGGAAGGCCTGGAGCTCACTCGCGGCGATCAAAAAAAATGGCCGGCACTCGATCTGGCACAGAAATCCACCCGCATTCTTACCAACTATTATTACGATCAGCCCGAACGTTTTGCCCTCGAAAAACCCTATCGCGAATTAAACACCTTGTCGCATTTGCAGAATGTGCAGGAATTTCTGGGTAAAAATGAAATTTTACTCGCCGAAAAGGAAGTGGGTTTTGCACAGGAGGAGATTCGACACGTCCTCGCACTGGCCCTGGGAATCGACCTCATCGGAATTCGCGAAGATGCAGAGACCCTCTCGCAGACCTCCAACCGGCCCGAACGCGAGGTCACGATAGAAATCTTCAAACAGCAAATTAACAAGTGCCTGAACAGCTCGTCCCTTTTGGCAAAAAATATCGCTCAATTTTGTGAACAGGATCTGATGGGCTTTGTGCGGCCTCTTCCGGCCCATGATTTTAAAGCCAAAGTCGTTCAAGGCTTAAAAAGCGAAGAGGAACTTGTTGGTCTGCTTCGTGAACAATACCAGAACCTGGACTTGCACCTGGACGCTTCTGCACAAATCAATTGGAAAAACTTTTTTGAAAAGTTGCTTTATCTGCCCAACCCCCATCAACATCATTATTTTCGCATGCCGGACGTTGACCACATTGCCAACGTGAAAATCTGGGATGCCCAGGGAAAATTAAGGCTGCATTTTGATGCGGAATCTCGTCTGGTTTATGCCCCCAGTGTCGAAGAAATGCGTTCCGGAAAATTGGATGAAAATCCCGCTGTACTCGATGTGGCGGTGATTGGCGGAGGCCCTGGCGGAATTTCAGCCGGGGTCAATCTGACGGCCATGGGTGTTTTTCGTTATGCAATCTTTGAAAAATCCGAAGCCAATTCTACCGTACGCGACATCTGGTCGAGAGAAAAAGAGGCCGATACTTTTTACAGTGGCCCTCCGGGACCTATCGCCGGCCTGGTGGGTATGCAAGACACCACCCGCGCCGTTTTTTTGAACCGCATGAACAGTTTTCTGGATTATTTTCATGTGAATTTACGACGTAAAGAACCAGTAAATAAAATCGCCCGAGAAAATTCGCTTTGGTCCATTGAAACACCGCAAGGGAAATATCTGGCAAAAAATGTGCTGATGACTGCAGGCCGTTACGGCAAACCGCGCTTGTTGAAATGGGAAGAGGGCACTGCTGATTCAGACATCCGAAAAAGCGTCGTGCGCGGGGTAGAGGTAGACGATATCGAAAACGCCTCTGTCCTCGTTATTGGGGGCGGGAATACCGCGTTTGACAACGTAAAAAGCCTGTCAGGAAATGGCAGCGGCCGAAAGAAAAACACGATCTACGTTTCTTATCACAAAAAACCTTTCAATGTCCCCGTCTCCCTGCACGTGCACAACAACGATCAATTTTTGCAATGGGAGGCCGAAGGAAAGGTGAAAATTCTTTGGAACACCAACACGGCAGGCGTGGAAAAAGTTGAAGAAAATGGAAAGACAAGATTCAAAATGAATTTCAGAGAGGGAGAAACCCCCACCTACATCGTCGTCGACTATTTTGCCCCCGCCGTGGGCTGGATGATGGACCGCGAAATGATGGAGGCGGTAGGCCTGGCCTTCAAAGAAGAAAATAAAAATCCAGACATCAACCCCAACACCCAAGCCGCCTTCACCACACAAAACGCAGAAAAAATCCCCCTCACAGGCCTGTACGTCGCCGGAGATTACGCCGAACAAAAATCCGTGCCCTTGGCCCTGAGCTCCAATTACCGCGCGGCGAAGGCGATTGCGGAGAGGTTGAGGGGTTAAGAAATCAACCCTTACACCCGATAAGACCAGTGTCAGACGAGATCCAGGGGATTTGCCATGAAATCAGTCGGCTCTTACGAGGCAAAAACTCATCTACCAGCGCTATTAGAGAAAGTCTCTCTGGGAGAGCGTATCACTATAACCAGACATGGGATGCCCATTGCTTATCTTATTCCAGCCAAAAAATTCCCCGCCACTCCAGTAAAAGAAATCATTCAAGAACTAAAAAAATTTAACCAGGATAAAAAGCTGGGTCGTCTCAAAATTTCATCATTGAAAGCAGAAGGAAGAAGATGAAATCGTTTATTTTAGATGCTTCTGTAACCATGGCTTCAACTCGCGAGAAAAAATTCACTTTCCGCCTATGATGCAGTTTATCTGGCACTTGCACTGTCAAACAATCTCCCCATCGCTAGCAAAGATGGGGCGCTTTTAAAGGCATGCAAACAAAATGGGGTAAAGATTTTGAAGTTTTGAGGATTTGGGATTGATCACGATGAGATTTTTTATGAAAAAATTCTTTTTTATTTTTCTTACTTTGTTTTTGAGTTCTCTTCTTTATGCAAATCAGAAGGAGGAATTCCCCTCTGTAAATGATATCTATTCTTTGCTACTGACAAATAGTGAGAGTAAAAAAATTCAAATAGTCAGCCCTAAAACAGAATTTAACGAAATCTCATTTCAAAAAAATAAAAAGGAAATTCAAGAGTCCAAGAAAAGACTAAAAAAGGATCTAAAAGTATCAGGCTACAACACTAAATCTTTAATCGATAAGATTTTTGAAATTAACCAAGAATCTGTTCCCCTCACTTTAACTTCAGATATCCAAAAGGGTTATATTGTAAACTATGAAGATCGATATAGTAAATATTTTAAAAAAAATGGTTTTGGAGGTTGGCCTAATTTTCGAAAAGAAAATCCTGAAATGGGTTGCTTCATTTCATTTTCTTTACCCGCCATCGATGAAAAGAAAGGCTATATATTAATTTATCAAAGCTTTACATGCGATGCTATCTGGGGAAGTGGAAACTTTTTTCTATATCGGTATCTAGATGGGCAATTAAAATTAATTAAACATTCTATGGCGTGGATTTCTTAAGACTTGAGTTCCGCAGATTTTAAGAATCATTTTTTGCTCATTCTTGGCAAGTACCCATCTATAAAGCATTTCCCCTCTCCCCTTGAGGGAGAGGGTCAGGGTGAGGGGTATTTCTAGTGCACTCAGGATCACCCTCTCTCTGACTCTCTCCCCTCAAGGGAGAGAGGACTTTTCAGAGTGGCTTCTTACTAAAATCTGCGGAACTCAAGTTAAGATTTACTCAATCTGTTTTTTAAAACCTTTGAAACGCCGTGGAATCAGCAATCGGTGACGGAGGAAAAATAAAAATTCAAGAACTAAAAAAAATTATCCAGGATAAAAAGCTGGGTCGTCTCAAGAGGGAGTAATTCTCCATTTGACAGCGCCAGAACAGCCCTTTAGTGCTCTGCGGTCATGTTTTTAAGCCTGATTTACTTGCCACTTTTATTAAAGATCTTCTCTTTTCTCTTTCCACAAAAGGACCGCTCATCCTATCTGAGCAAACTGGGACATTGGGAATATTTTTTCTCTCCCTGGCGAGATACACTGCTTGCTAGCGGTCTTTTCATTTTTTCATTGTTCGATTTTTATCATGCACATCCTGTCAGGGCTTTTTGCTTCTTCGCCTTGGCTATTCTTTCTGTCCTCAATCGTTTGCATCGCTATTCTTTTCGCAAGGCTTTTTGCGAATGGGTTTATAAAATCGATAATCTTGAACCGGGTGAGTTTTTTGAGACTTACTACCGAGGGCTGGGATCTTTCAGGCGCCCCTTCCCTCAAGAGGCCAGGCGGGTGAGTTTTGAGAAAATTGATTATCGCCAGGGGAAGGCAACTCGGCAAATATTTAGCCCTCTTATTTTATCTGCCATCGATACGGCGACGCTCGCCAAATTGGCTATTTTTGCCATGCAAAATTTTGAAGGGCAAAAAGGGATAGACATGTTTGATGCCTTCGCCCGCATCTGGGGAGCGCGTATTGTTCAGCGGGCGCAGATTTCACTAGAGTGTGTCCCCTCTCCCTTGAGGGGAGAGGGTAAGGGTGAGGGTGAAAAATTAGACGGAAAACTCCTGCTCGTCTTCAACCACAAAAGTTATCTCGATTTTGCCCTCAACTTTTTTGCCTTGGGGGCACTTCAAAACAAGGGGAGGCATCTGCGTCCCCGCTTTATTGCCGCCAAAGATCATTTTATTGATAATCCGCTTTTTTATTCCTGGTTGGGTGTCGGCCAGTGTATTCAAAAGGCCGGCATGATTTTTATCAATCGTCAAGAAGGCAAAGGCTGGCTGGCTATGCAGGAAGCGGCGCAAAAGCTGACGGATACGGATGTGGAGGTCGCCGTATATCCGCAGGGCACGCGAGCTTGGGGCCTGCTTGATTCGGAAAACAACAGAATTGACGCAGGTTATTACACCACATTTTCCAAAAAAAAATTAACAGACCCTCGTGGCCATCTCAAATTAGGCACCGCCCAACTCGTGCTGGATGCCGCCCTGAAGCTGAGAGAAAAAAACGAAAGCCTGCAGGTTTTATTTATCGGTATTGATGGCAGTGCCACCGTGGGACCCAAGGGTTCTTTTAAAATTCAAACCGAAAGTGAAGTGTTTTACCGCTTGGGAAAACTTTGGAAAGTGGAATTGCCCGATGTCGAGCTTGAAAATCCCCAAGGGCAAGAATGCAGCAAGGAAGCCCATCATAATTATTTGGCCACGCTGGAAGCCATTCAGGGGCAGATAGACCGTGAATTGGAAAAGACCACCCGCCGACATAAATTGTTAATTGAGCGGTTTGTGATCGATTGCCCCGAAAATGGAGATCAACTGGAGCAATATTTGGAACGCGAAGACGCAATTGAAAATAATCTTCCCTTTATCCTCCTCGATCGTCTATATGCTTTACCCCACAGCCTTTGGAGGGGATATCAGGAAGCCTTGGTGCAATTGATACTCCATCCTGCGGCGCCTGAAGAATGGGAAAAATTATTACTGGATGTATCGTTGAAATTGTTGAGAAAATAATGCCAATACCAAAAAAAGCACTCGTCATAGAAGGCGGAGGAATGCGATCGGCCTATGCCTCTGGTGCCCTCGTGGCCTTGCACGACCTCGGACTGCGTGACTTTGACGTGATTGCGGGTACCAGCGCAGGAGCCGCCTGCGCCATAAATTTTGTAGGGGGGCATCCCATCCGTAATTTCAAAATTCTGCATGAATATTTGGCAGGGCCCCGCTTTATTCGCTATCGAAACCTGTTCAGCAAAAAAAATATTGTGGATGTCGACTATTTACTCGATGAGGTTCTCAAAAAGGAAATTCCCCTGCCCCTGGAGGAATTTTTAAAAGGCGAGGCTCGCGTTTATATCAACACCACCGATTGCAGCAGTGGTCAGGCCGTTTATTTCGAGGCCCGCGAGCCCGGACTAGTCGAGCATCTCCGCGCTTCTTGCGCTATGCCCTATCTTTATCGCCGAAAGGTTATTTTAAATGGACGACGTCATGTCGACGGAGGTGTTTCGGCGTCCATTCCCATCGAAAAAGCGCTGCAAGAAAAATGTGACGAAATCATAGTGATAGGTACCCGGCCCAAAGGCTATCGCAAAAAGCCCAATCCCGTGGGTTTTCTGAATTACCTTTTCTTTCCTCGCTATCCAAATCTGGCCAAGGCCTTGAACCAACGCTGGAAAATTTATAACGACACGCTCGATTGGCTGGAAAATCCCCCTGCAAATGTAAAAGTAATTCTGATTCGACCGGAAGGAAAATTATCCGTGGGGCGCACCACCCGAGACCCAAAAAAAATCAAAGCCGCTTATGAAATGGGCTATCGGGATGCCCAAAAGGCTTTAAAAAAATAGGAACTCCCTATGCCCATATACGAATATCACTGTCTCAATTGCAGCAAAGACCACGAAATTATCCAAAAGGCCTCCGACAAGCCTTTGCGCAAATGTCCTTCGTGCAGCGGAAAGATGCAGAAAAAGATGTCCCTCTCCAGTTTTCAGCTGAAAGGCGGCGGCTGGTATGCCTCGGGCTATAGCAAAGAGGCTGAGAAAAAAGTTGAAAAAAAGGTGGAGAAAGCTGCAGTGCCAGTCGCACCTGCTAGTCCAAAATCCCCTGAGAATAAGGCCTAGTTTTTTTCCAGGGCGATATTTAGTCCCTCTTCTTCTTGAGGAAGCTGAATTTGATATTCGGCCAGCTTGTTGTAAAGTGTTTTACGGTCAATCTTAAGGATTTTTGCCGCCAGGCTCCGGTTGTTCTTAGCCGCTTCCAGAACCTTTAGGATGTGATTTTTTTCCATGTCTTGAAGGCTCAGCAGACCGCCCGAACCGGAAGAACTGTGGGGGTTTTTACTTCCATTTTGTTTGGAAAGGTTTAGATCCTTTAAACTAATCCATTCTCCTTCCGCTAGGGCAACCGCACGTTCCATCCTATTTTCCAACTCGCGAACATTTCCGGGCCAGTCGTAGCTGATCAGTTCTTGTAAGGCCCCTTCTTGAATTCCTTTAAAGGCCTTTTGAAATCGGGCTGAAATTTTTTCCAGAAAATATTCGGTCAAAAGGGGAATATCTTCCCGTCGATCTTTTAAGGCCGGCAAGTCAAGGTGCACGACATTGAGACGATAATAAAGGTCTTCCCTAAACTTTTTTTCTTCCACCCTCTGTTTGAGATCCTGGTTGGTGGCAGCTAAAAAACGTAGATTGAGGTTTTGCATCTGGGTGGATCCCAAGGCACGAAATTCTTTTTGTTGCACGGCTCGCAGGAGTTTAGGTTGTAAAGTCAAAGGAAGGTCAGCCACTTCATCCATAAAAAAAGTCCCCCCGTTGGCTTCGGCCAGCAAACCCAGTTTGTCGGCCTTGGCATCAGTGAAGGCCCCTTTTTTGTAACCGAACAATTCTCCTTCGAGCAAATTCTCTGGAATCGCCGAACAATTCAGGGTGATAAAAGGTCCGCTGCTTCTTACTGAACTCTCATGGATAGCGCGAGCGACCATTTCTTTTCCGGTGCCGCTGGGGCCTGTGATGATGACATTCACATCGCTGCTTTTGAGGCGTTCAATTAGCGAAAACACCTCCTGCATCTTGGGGCTTTGAGAAATAATGTGATGATACGACGATTGGTTTACCAGATTTTGTTTCAGCTGATACACCTGGGTGCGCAACGAATAGGTCTCGATGGCCCGGGAAACGGTGAGAAAAATCTTTTCAGAATGGAAAGGTTTTTCGATATAATCAAAGGCTCCTTTGCGAATGGCTTCGATGGCGGTATCCACGCTCCCGTAAGCGGTCATCACCATCACTGGAACCCAGGGGCTTTCCTGATGCAACTCTTTCAGCAAATCAAAACCGCTTTCATTCTTAAGACGCAAATCGCTGATGACGAGTTGAAAGACATGCTTTTTAAAAAGCGCCTTGGCTTCCTCGATAGAGTGGACACCATAAGCCTTATACTTTGGATTTTCCTCCAGCAGATCGCTGAGCAGCGAAAGCACTTCGGGATTGTCGTCGACAAGGAGGATTTTGATTTTGTTGGTCATGGGCCTGTTGAGTTAGCAAAGAATATTTGAAAATTCTACTACTACTTGCTTGACTCTAAGGCAGGTCCATATACGTATTCAAAACCCTAACATGAACTCCAGACACTTCATCCAAAAAACAAAGCTCTGGGTCATCAAAATTGGCAGCTCTATTTTGACCGATAGTCAGGGAACGCCCGATGTAAAAATCTTTTCCCGACTTGCCCAAGAAATGGCTCAGCTTCGGGCCAGCGGAAAGCAAGTGATCCTCGTTTCCTCGGGTGCAATCGCCTGTGGCATGCACAAGATAGGGCTTCAGACAAAACCCACGCAAATTGCAAAAAAACAGGCCATCGCTGCGGCTGGGCAGATTAGTCTGATGAATTTTTATGAAAGGGCTTTTTCAAAACATGCCCTAAACATCGCTCAAATTTTGCTCACGCGAGAAGACCTTAGTTCCCCTGAACGCCACTTGAACACCCGTCATGCGATTCACGAATTGTTAAAGATGAATTGCATCCCTATCATCAACGAAAACGATACGGTGGCCGTCGAAGAAATCAAGGTGGGGGATAATGATAATCTTTCGGCCTGGGTGAGTGAAGTGGCTCAAGCTTCCTTGCTGGTAATTTTAACTGATCAAGAAGGTCTTTATACGGCAGATCCCCGAAGGAATCCTCAGGCAGAAAAACTGAGCCTCGTTGAAAAAATATCTGCCAAGATCAAAAAATTGGCCCAAGATACCCAAGGCCGAGGAACCACAGGCGGCATGATTACCAAGCTACAGGCAGCTGAGCGAGCCCTCTCCTTTGGAATTTCGACGGTGATAGCCTCCGGAAGAAGGGCGGGCGTTCTTGTTTCTTTGGCCCAAGGAAATGAAGAAGGAACTTTATTTTTAGCCCAAAATAGCAGGGGGAGAGAGAAATGAAATTGTCTGTTTTAAAAATTGCGCAAAATGCCCAAATTGCTTCTTTTTATGCCTCGCGTTTGACGACGCTTCAAAAGAACAAGGCCTTGTCACACATCGCCCAAGCACTGCGGGCTCAATCTTCACGCATTATTGAAGCCAATGAAAAAGATTTAACAGCCGGTCGTGAAAAAGGCTTATCTGCTGCGATGCTTGAGCGTCTCACTCTCAACGAAAGACGGGTCGAAGAAATGGCCAAGGCGGTGGAAGAAGTCGTCGAGCTTGCGGATCCTGTCGGGCAAGTGGTCAAGGAATGGACTCGCCCTAATCATTTACAAATTCAAAAAGTACGCATTCCTTTAGGCGTGATTGGAATCATCTATGAATCTCGCCCCAACGTGACGGTAGATGCAGCCGTGCTCTGTTTAAAATCGAGCAACGCCGTGGTGCTGCGGGGGGGCTCGGAAGCCATTCATTCGAACCTCGTTCTAGGTGAAATTTTACGCGAGGTGCTCAAAGAGGAAGGCATTCATCAAGATCTCATCCAGGTGGTTCCTGTGACTGATCGTGAGGCCATGAAAGAGTTATTGCTTCAGGATCAATATATTGATCTCATCATCCCTCGGGGGGGTGAGTCGTTGATGCAGTTTATTCGGGAACATTCGAGAATTCCTGTGGTGAAACACGATAAGGGTGTGTGTCATGTTTTTGTGGATGAAAGTGCCAATCTCGAATGGGCTGAAAAAATCTGTATCAATTCCAAAGTTCAACGCCCTTCGGTTTGCAATGCCCTCGAGACCTTGCTGGTGCATGAAAAAGTGGCGGCAAAGTTTCTTCCCCCAATGGTTCAAACTTACCAGAACCTGGGGGTGGAAGTGAGGGGCTGTGAAAAGACCAAGGCCATTTGTCCCTCTGTGAAGGCCGCCACTAAAGAAGATTGGTCCACAGAGTATCTCGATTTGATCATTGCCATCAAGGTAGTGAAAAATCTGGAGGAGGCGATGGGGCACATTCAAAAATATGGTTCTTTGCATACCGAATCGATTGTCACTGAAAACAAAGAAAATGCCGAACGCTTTTTACGCGAGATGAATTCTTCGGTGGTCTTGGTGAATGCCTCCACTCGTTTTAACGATGGGGGTCAGCTGGGCTTAGGCGCCGAAATCGGAATTTCGACCACCAAACTGCATGCCTTTGGTCCCATGGGTTTGGAAGAACTGACCGCTCAAAAGTATGTAGTGCGGGGCGAAGGGCAGATTCGGGAATAATTCTTCTTTCTTAAAAAAAAAATAAATGCCAAAATCGAGAAAGTTGTACTTTATTATTTCTTGTAAAGAGGGAGATTTTTATGATTCTTGAATATGTCGATTTAGCTCTTAAAAAGGCAAAATATGAAATTCTTGAGGATGATAAAAGTTATTATGCTGAGGTCCCTGGTTTTCGTGGGGTGAGTGCAAATGCAAAAGATTTAGAAACTTGTCGCACCGAACTTCGAGAAGTTTTAGAGGAATGGATTTTAATCCGACTGAGAAAAAATTTATTGTTGCCTGTCTTAAAAGGGATTAATTTGAATTTCAAAAAAGTAGCTTAATGCCTTCTTTAAACCCCATTTCTCATCGAAATTTTCTTAAAGTGCTGCGGAAATTTGGATTTAGTGGCCCTTATTCCGGAGGAAAGCATTTGTTTATGCAGAAAGCAGATCTTACTTTGACAGTTCCTAATCCACATAAAAGCGATATTGGTGTTGAGTTACTCAAAAGAATTTTAAAACAAGCAGGAATTTCTAACAAACAGTGGATTAAGGTAAATCAAAATGAAAAATAATCCCCTAGAACTCGCAAAAAAAATCACCTCACTGGCCAGTGAAATCAAGGCGATTGATCCTGTTATCTTAGACCTGGAAGGCATCTCCAGTTTTACGGATTTTTTTGTGGTGTGTTCGGCCACTTCAGACCGCCAGACCCGGGCCATTTGCGACAAGGTGGAAATGGATCTTAAAAAAGAAGCAATTCGCCCCAATTCGGTGGAAGGCTATGATCAGGGGGCTTGGATCATCGTCGATTATTTCGATGTCGTGTTGCACATCTTTACTGAAGAAGTTCGAAAACAGTACGACCTGGAAGGCTTTTGGCAGAAGGCCAAACGCGTGAAGACCAGTCAAAAAAAGAGTAGACCTAAGGCGTCCATCAAAAAGATATCCGCAAAAGCCAAAAAAGTTTCTCCTGCGAAAAAGAAGAAGTAAGGTTTATGAAAATAAGAATCGTTGCCGTTGGCAAACTCAAAGAACCTGCCCTGTTTGATTTACTCCAAAATTATCTGCGAAGAATTCAACCCCTGTGTCCGTTGAGGTTGGAGGAAGTAAAAGACTTTCCCATTCGTAAAGGGACGTCTACTTCTGTAGCGCTTAATCTGGAGGCCGAATTCATTAAAGAGCGGCTGTCGGACGATTCTTTTTACATTGTGCTAGACGTCAAGGGGAAACAAAAAAGCAGCGAGGACCTTTCTGCCTTGCTGCAGCGCTTGGAAAATGAAAACCGCAAAGAGGTTGTTTTTATTTTAGGTGGACCTTTTGGAGTGTCCGAAGAGCTGCTTCGTGGGGCCCGGGAACGCCTGTCGCTCTCCAAAATGACCTTTCCCCATGAATTAGCACGCGTGATCCTGGTCGAACAGCTTTATCGAGCTTATACGATTTTGAAGAAGGTTCCTTATCATCATGCCTAATATGAAACCCACCGTACTGATTATCCTCGATGGTTTTGGCGAACGAGCCGAAATCAAAGACAACGCGGTTAAACAAGCCGACACTCCTCATTTGAATTCCTTCTTAAAAAATTATCCTCACACCCTGATTGAGGCTTCCGGCAAGGCCGTAGGCTTACCCGCTGGCCTGATGGGAAATTCTGAGGTAGGTCATCTCACCCTTGGTGCAGGACGCATTGTTTTGCTGGGACTCACTCGAATTTATGCGGCGATCGAAGAGGGCTCTTTCTTTAAAAATTCTGTTTTGGTGTCCGCTATGGATGCTGCACTACAAAACAACTCTGCCCTGCATTTGCTGGGCTTGGTGTCTGATGGAGCGGTGCACTCGCATCAGGATCACCTTTATGCACTCCTGAAAATGGCGAAGCAGAAGGGCCTCGAGAAAGTTTACATCCATGCCTTTACCGATGGACGCGATACTGCTCCAAAAATGGCAGATGTTTATTTGATGCAACTTCAAGATCAGATCCGTCAAATTGGAGTCGGACAAATTGCCACTGTGAGCGGTCGGTTTTATGCTATGGAT
Organism: Deltaproteobacteria bacterium; assembly: GCA_015233135.1. Taxonomy (NCBI): domain Bacteria; kingdom Pseudomonadati; phylum Myxococcota; class Myxococcia; species Deltaproteobacteria bacterium. The sequence continues at coordinate 20,540 of JADFYH010000014.1, read as the reverse complement.
CGCGATAAACGCTGGGAGAGAATTCAGCTGGCTTATGAAGCAATAGTCGAAGGCAAGGGACGTCTGTGTTCAACCCTGGAAGAGGCTGTTCAGACGGCATTTCAACATAATGAAACGGATGAATTTATTTTACCGACAGTGCTTGCGCTTTGCGGGAGGATTCAATCGAAGGACTCCGTCCTCTTCTTCAACTTTCGTGCTGACCGTGCCCGAGAAATGACGCAGGCCTTGACGCAACAAAATTTTGAAGGCTTTGAACGAAAAACATTTCCCAGCCTTTCTTATTTTGGATGTTTTTCGGAATACGATGCCGGTTTCAATCTGCCAGTGGCTTTTCCAAAAATAGATATTCGCGAAACCTTCCCAGAAATCCTCAGCCAAAAGGGCTTAAGACAATTGCGGATTGCGGAAACCGAAAAGTATGCCCATGTCACCTTCTTTTTTAGCGGGGGTGTAGAACAGCCCTATCCGGGGGAAGACCGGATTTTAGTGCCTTCCCCCAAAGAAGTGCCCACTTATGACCTGAAGCCGGAAATGAGTGCGAAGGGCATTACTGAAAAATTACTGAAAGCCCTGGATGAGCAAAAATATGATTTTGTGATCTGCAATTTTGCCAACCCCGACATGGTGGGACACACGGGAAATCTGCCCGCGGCCATCCGTGCGGTGGAAGTGGTGGATGAATGTCTGGGGCAACTGGTTGAGAAAGTCTTGTCTCAGCAAGGGAGCGTGGTGATTACAGCCGATCATGGCAATTGTGAAAAAATGAAGGATGAAAGGGGAAATCCCCATACCGCGCATACTATCGATTTGGTCCCTTTTATTTTGATTAGCGAAAATTACCGCGGAAAATCTTCCGAGATTTTACGCCAGGGCGGGGGCCTACCGGATATTGCGCCTACTTTATTAAAGCTTATGCATATTCCTCAGCCGGCAAGGATGATGGGCAAGTCGCTTGTTCTAACTTGAAGATAAAGTTTCCAACAATTTTCGCAAACGAGGTATTTTTTATGTTCGATCACTTACTCTCTGAACAACAACTCAAATTCCGCGACGAAATTCGAGATTTCGTCAAATCCATTCCGAGTCAGATGATTCTGGATATGGATGCCAACAAGATTACTTTTCCAAAGGAATTTCTTCAGGAGGCAGGGCGAAGAAATCTGCTGGGTTGCCGCTATTCCAAGAAGTGGGGGGGACGAGAGATGAATTGGGTGACCGCCAGCATGGCCATGGAAGAGATCGGAACGCTGGGTTATATCTTCGCCTGTACCTTTGGGGTGGGAGCCGAACTGGTGTGTGATGCCCTTATGATCCATGGAAGCGACGAGCAAAAAGAGAAATACGTGTTCCCTCTCCTTCAAGGGAAAGTGTTTGCGGCCGAATGTCTGACAGAACCTCGTGGAGGTTCTGATTTTTTTGGGACTTCGACGAAGGCCGAAGACAAAGGCGATTATTTCCTTCTGAATGGTCAGAAGCGCTTTATTGTCGGTGGAGAAGGGGCAGATTTTTTTCTGGTCTATGCACGAACAGACGCCCAGGCAGAATCTCACAAAGGCATTTCAGCCCTGATCGTGGAACGTGGCCCCGGTGTTGAAACGCCGTATCACTATGGCTTGATGGGCTGCCGCGGTGGCGGAACCAGCCGTGTCGTCTTCAGGGATGTGAAGGTTCCCAAAAAGAATATTGTTGGTCGAATGAACGGTGGCTTTGAGGTCTTCAAAACAATGATGATTCCCGAACGTCTCGGAACAGCCGCCATGACGATTGGTGCGGCGCGTCCGGCCCTGGAAATAGCCACAGATTACAGCAGCCGCCGCAAGGCCTTTGGACGGCCAGTGGCCCAATTCCAGGGAGTGAGCTTTCAGATCGCTGAGGCAGTGACTTTGCTCGATACCTCACGCTCGATGGTGTATGTGACTTCTGAGGCCGTGGACAAAGGGGTGGAGGAAAAAAAGCTTCGGCGCATGGTCTCGGAGACCAAGAGGTTTGTGACTGAGTCTTGCCAGCAGGTCGCTCATAACGCCATGCAGGTAATAGGAGGAATCGGCTACACCGATGTCTTTCCCGTCGAACGCATCCACAGAGATCTGCGCCTTGCCTCCATTTGGACAGGAACCAACGAAATCATGAATGTGATCATCGCAGAGGAATGGTACAAGGAACGACAAAAAATGAGAGAGGCCCGCAAAACCCGTGACTCCGAGAGCGATGCCGCGTCTGCAGATCAGGTGGAAGAAAAGAATTATGGGGAGTAAATTCAGGGTAGAACAGATCGATTTATACAAAAGTTATCTTTAAACTTGATAACTTTATTATACTTCACTAACTTCGTTATATATGAACCCGATTCAAAATCCATTTAGCCCAGGAGCCGGAACCCCTCCTCCTGCCTTAGTTGGCCGTCAGCCTATTATTACCCAAGCAAAAGTAACCTTGGCACGCATCAAAAATGGACGCTCAGAGAAGAGTTTCTTACTTGTAGGGCTTCGTGGAGTGGGAAAAACGGTCCTTCTTAGAACTATTTATGAAGAAGCCCTTCAACTCGGCTATCAAGCAGCATTTATTGAAGCACCCGAAAATAAAAGCCTTTCCGAATTAATTATTCCCGCCTTACGAGAAATATTATTCAAACTGGATCGAATGGAGAACCTAAACCAAAAGGTAAAACGTGCCTTGAGAATCTTTCGGAGTTTTATCGGCTCTATTAAATTGGGGAATGAAAATTTCAATGTAAGTTTGGATGTGGAGCCTGAAACCGGAACTGCAGATAGTGGAAACCTTGAATCCGACCTAAGCGCCTTATTTATAGCGCTGGGAGAAGCTGCAGCAGCGCGACAAACTGGAATTGCCTTAATTATTGATGAAATCCAATACATCAGTGAAAAAGAATTTGGCGCCTTGATTATGGCCATTCATGCTGTAGGTCAAAAGCAACTTCCGGTAGTACTAATTGGGGCCGGTCTTCCCCAAGTGGTGGGCTTGGCTGGAAAAGCAAAATCTTATGCAGAGCGGTTGTTTAATTATCCCGATATTGGTCCTCTGGAGGATAAGGATGCTGCCGAGGCCCTCAATGTTCCGGTTCAACAACAGGGAGTAAAATTTCATCCCGATGCCATTCAAAGTATTTTGAAAACCACAAAAGGCTATCCGTATTTTATCCAAGAATGGGGCTACGAAACCTGGAACTTTGCCAAACAATCCCCTATCCTTTTAGAAGATGTTGAAAAGGCCATGCCTCAAATCATCAAAAAGTTGGATGAAAACTTCTTCCGTGTTCGCTTCGATCGATTGACACGAGGTGAAAAAAACTATCTTCGAGCCATGGCCGAATTGGGGGAAGGCCCTTATCGTTCAGGGGATATTGCAAAAGTCTTAGGAATCAAAGTTCAATCCGGGGCCCCTGTCCGAAACTCCCTCATTAAAAAAGGAATGATTTACAGCCAAACCCATGGCGATACCGAGTTTACCGTTCCACTTTTTGGAGATTTTATAAAACGCGTAATTCCTTAAATTTAATCAAAAACTGTATTAATATTTATGCCAAAAAAGTCAAATTTCATCAAATTTATCCCTTTATTTTTATCAAAATAAAAATTAGGCTGCTAAAATAAAAAGAGATTTTTTTCTGCCGCCAGCAATGAAGTGGAAGCAGGTACTCAAGAAGGCTTCAAAAGCACACAATTTTTAGACTCCCATCCTGCTTCACCCTTTTGCGAAAATTTATTTTTTAAATAATTAAATCCGCCGTATTTCTAATCGTGTTTGTCAAAGTCACAATCCCCACACTTCTAGCCCCAGCTTCAAAAAAAAGGTTCCTCGCCCAAATGTAAGTCACCCAATCGGTTCCATTGTCATCCACCAATAAAACATCTCGATCTTTTATTTTTTCACGACTATCAGGATGTAATTTTAATGCAGCTTGGACCATTCTCATTTTGAGGACTGCTCTTTTTCCCTCTACTCCTTGACCATAATTTCTGGGACGTGGAAGCCATAAAGTAAACCCGTCCTAAATAAGGACGAGCTCCTTGTCGAACCCGCCGTGCCCAATTAAGGCAACGGGCTCTTGGAGATAGGTTGATCGATCAGAGTGCATAAGCGAAGACTCCCTGTTTGAGATTGAATAAATCGAGGTCTTCGCAATACTCCTGCCCCCATTCCCATCCCTACTCCAACTAATATGTAAGGTGCTTGCCTTGCTCCTTCCGCAATCACGTGTCCTGCTTGTCGCAAATCTTGTCTTTCAATTTGTCTTAAATCCGCACGAGAGCGTAAACGCTCTGCATAAGCACTGTGGCTGTTGGAAAAAGGAAGGGCAAATAAAGTATGACCCAACCTAAACCCTGTATCCATGGCAATGCTTTTTATAATGGATTTTGCCGAGAGATTGGAAAGAGCCTCTTCGTGCGTCCATCCTAAAGCAGAGCCCAAACATGCTTCTAAAAAAGAACTAAAACTCATGGTGAGACCCCCACCAATTCGACCTGCTATAAATTGAGTTGCTCGTGAACGTATGCTCAAACTACTTTCTACTCTTGCGCCCAAGACCTCCCCTACAGCAACATTGAAGGTCCCGAGTAAATCCTGATGATCTAATCGAACAAGATGCCGCCACTGAACAGATCCACCTCGTAACAAGGCAGTCAAAATTTCATTACTTCGACTCATGCCCAAGTGGGTCAAAAAGGCCCGAAAAGGTAAACAAAAAACAGGGTTGGTGAATAGAGAACCTGCAGCCCGCCCCATTTTACCGCAAATTGAGGAGTAAAAATATCCTGACTGATTTCATGAAAAAAATGAGAGACAGAAGGCCTGACAAAGGTGTTAAAAAGAGTAGGGATAAGTTTTAAATTTTCTGTAATTTCTAATAAAAGAGAAGTCGGATCTAAAGATTCTGACCTATTTAATTCCGTTTGGCCCTGATTCTGCGGGGGAGTAGAATGATTGAGAGAAGCAAGAATGGAAGGATTTCTTCCTGAGCCAATATTTAATTGATAACGAATCATGAAACACTCCTTTGATTAAAGGCCAAAGTATTATCGGTTAAATAAAAATTTGGTTGCTAAGTTTTTTCACCGGATAATCTTTTAGTGAGTTTTTTGAGTGTTTTTCAACGCCCTGCGTGAGTACCGGGGACAGGTATTTATGACATCATCCTCTCTCTTTCATGTTGCCACACAGATTGCGTCGCTTTTTGCGCCGTTGGAATTTGTGGACGATATTCCTCATGTCGGCCAAGAGACGCTTCGTGTCCTTTTGCCACTGCAATCCATGCACGCCATTCAACCGGATCTCGATCGTGTCATCTATCTGATCCGACGTTTTGAAAAGCCCAACCCCCCCATCCGTGAAGCTCAAAAAATCCTTCTTGAGATTGAGGGAAGACTTTATGGAACGATGGCTCGTGAAGGGACTTTGCCCGAGGTGGTGCGCGAGCAATTTCAACAGTTGATTGAAGGTCATGGGCTGATCAACCCCTCCGGGATCGAGCGGGCGTTTCGATGGATCCGTGAACCCTTTGCCGAAGGTCTCCAGCGCGAGATGGGATTGCGGCCACGAGGGGGTCGCGCGCATCACACGATCCAGACGCCGCTTGAATTATTTCCGGCGCTTTCCGAACATCTGGGCAGGGAAGTCTACCTCAAACGCGAAGACCGACAATATATTGGTTCGTTTAAGATTCGAGGTGCGGCGAATCTTTTGATTCATGAATTGGTGATGGGGAGAAAACGGCGTCCCTGTGCGGCTTCACATGGGAACCACGCACAAGGACTGGTTCAGGCAGCAGCCAATCTGGGATTTCCTCAAGTCCTTCTTTTTCTTCCCACCAATGCTTCTCCGATAAAAATTGAACAGTGTCGCGAAATGGGTGCCGAGGTGCGATTGGTCGGTGACACTTTTGAAGAAGCTGAAGATCAGGCGCGAGCCTGGCAGGCCGAAAAACCGGACGAGCGTATTCTTGTTCCCGCCTACGAAAATCCTCTTGTGTCGATGGGCCAGGGCACCATCGGTATGGAGGTATTGCTTGAAATGACTCGACGAGGGATCAAGCTTTTCACCACACTTGTCCCTGCGGGCGGTGGGGGCATGTTGGCTGGAATCGCAACGTGGTTGGCTCCTTCGCTTCTTGTCATTGGCGTTGAATCCGATTCCCATCCTTATATTTCAGAATCATTCCGGGCCAAAAAAATTATTCGGCCCGATCATTACTATCATGTCGATACGGATGCCGATGGCATTGCTCTCCAACGCATCGGCCAAACTGGCTTCCCAAACATTCTGCAATACGCCAGAGACGTCATTAAAATTCCTGAGAAATTTGTTCAAGGAGGAATCGCTTATTTCCATGATGATGGTTATGTCGCCGAGGGTGCCGCCGCGACACCGCTAGTGGCTCTCCTCTATAGAGTTCTCCAATTAGACACATACGGGTTAGCCAGTGATACGCCCGTTGTTCTCATTTATTCTGGTAGAAACATCGATCCTAACAGGCTCTATGAAATCGATACGAAATACGGCAGAGGATTGTGGAATGAGCTCAAGAAATAAACTTGCAAAACCCAAACTCCGCCACTTCTAGGCCATACCAGATCGGCAAATAAACTTGCTCCGTCACCGATATTATTTTTTACAAGCTTAAAATCCGGAAGACATCATACAGGGGAATATCCGATGCCCCGTTGTGAAAGTGATAATTTCTCAAAGAAAAGCGCAATGCTTTTTCAGGATGGTAATTCCTTACATATTCGCCCAAGCTTCTTGATCGTGTATTTTCCCCGGCCTTTACTTCGATGGGAATAATTTCTTCTTCTAAAGAAACAAGGAAATCAACTTCGGCTCTTCCTTGGCTGCTCCAATAATAAATTGGTTTCTCGCAATAAGTAAGTAATTCTTGAGCAACAAAATTTTCAACCTGGGCGCCGTGAAAGTGGGTGAACAGTTCATTTCCCTCAATAAGAGTTTTAGGGGTTAATTCCAAAAGTGCACCCAGTAGACCTGTATCTAACAGATAAAGTTTAGAAAAACCTTCTTGTAAATATCCATTTAATGGGATTTTAGGAAGACTAACCCTGCCAACTTTTTGCAGCAAACCCGCTTCTAAAAGCCATTGAATAGGCACTCGGTATTCTCTGAGTCGTGCATTTTTATGGAGCTCTGAGACGGAAAATTTTTTATTCTCTTTAGCCAATTGAGAAGGAACTTGTCCCCAGACTTGTTGAATCTTAATGACATCCACAGATTGCGCATGCTTTGAAAAATCAAGTAAATAGGATCTAAGTATTTCTTGTTGAATAGTTCGCGCTTCAAGTAAATCCTGGTTTTGGAGATAGTTTTTTACAACTTCAGGCATACCTCCTAAAAAATAATAAAGTTTTAATTGGGCGATGAGCTTTTGATGAAACAATTCTGGAAGAGGCGAAAAATCTTTTTTTTCTTTGAGTAGAGAGAGCAATTCGCTAAATCCGAGGGCCTGCAAAAATTCTACAAAACTTAAGGGATACAAATTCAAAAAATTTACTTTCCCCACCGGAAAAGATTTTTGCTGCCCTAGGGTAATTCCTAAAAGAGAGCCCGCGCAAATCAAATGATACTCGGGATTGTTTTCATAAAAATATTTAAGACTGTTTAAAGCGTTGGGAGAAACTTGTACTTCATCCCAAATCATCAAGGTTTTTTGAGGCTCAATTTTTTTTTGCAATTCTATTTGGAGAGATTGAATAAGGGCAGCTGGACTGAGTTCATTTTCAAACAGAGAAACAAGCTTGGGTTTTTCTTCAAAATTAAAATAAGCGACATCCGCATATTCTTTAGTCCCAAACTCCTTTATCAAATAGGTTTTCCCAACCTGCCTGGCCCCCTGCAAAATTAGAGGTTTGCGTCTGAGGCTATCCTTCCAATCCAAAAGTTTTTGATAAAGGCTACGAAGCATGGAACCTATCTTGCGGGACTCTGAAATAAAAATCAATATTAAGTTCTAAAATGTGATTTTTTTCACATAATACGTTACTGTTTTGTGAAAATTTACACAAAATAGGATTTAATATACAAAAACCCGGTAACGGAAGATTTACTTCTTTCCAATCAAATTTTCAATTTCCAGAAATATCGAATCTGTATGATTTAAAAACAAATCATTGTGCCCTGTATGATCTAGGGCAAGCAATTTTGAATTCGTAATTTTTGAATGGAGCGCTGCTCCCATTTGAAAGGGAACAATTTCATCTTCTTTTCCATGAACAATAAGAGTATCCATTTTGATAAAAGATGTTTTAGCTCTATTTTCAAAGCGATCTAAAGCCAGATAAGGAAGAAAAATTAGAAAAGGATAATGTGCTCGAGCAAGCTCGAGCACACTGCTATAAGGGGAAAATAAAATAAGTTTTTGACCATAACCTCGTTTGGCCAACTCTACGGCAATACCCGTTCCAATCGACTGCCCTTCTAAAACAATTTGCTGATTTGGAAATCTTTCCTTTAAAAAAGTAAAGGTTTTTTCAGCATCATCATAAAGTTTATTTTCCGAAATAGAATCTTTATGTGCCAAACCGTAACCTGCGTACTCCATCGCCACAAAACTTATACCTATTTTTTTATAATGCTCAGCCAATTCCTGGGTATCTTGTATGATTTCTGCATTTCCATGAAAATGCAAAACCAGCGCGCGACTTTTTGGAACTTCTGAAATAAGTAGATAGATGCTGCGTCCGTCGGAGCTGGGTATTTGCAAAATTGAATGCGATGCATCTTTTGTTAAAAGAGAAGGATTAGGAAAAAGAAGTTTTCTCTGAAAAATAAAGAACAGAAGATGAATACCCAGATAGAGAAAGGATAAAGCGAAAAACATTTTTTTGGAGAAGGAAACCATTTCACCACCTAACAACGGATTAAAGCGTCAAAACCCAAACTCCGCCACTTCTAGGCCATTTACCAGATCGGCCATGTAGATTTTCTTGAATTTTTCACCCACCACTACATCAGCGGTCATTCCAAACGTGGCGAGGTGTTCTATCAAGACCGGGGCTGCGGCGTCGCTTACATTGTAAACGGATAAGCCCTGGCTGCCATTGGCGATAAATAAAAAGAGGTCGTCCTCGGACAAGGCAAAGTTTCCGCTGCGTTGGGCATAGGGAAGAGTCACCCCGCTCAGGCCCTCGATTCCTCCCCATTGGCCGAGTTTGCCTTGATCATAAGAATAAATCTGCAATTTGGACTGAGGGGGAGTTTGGCCCAGCGAAGGAGATAAAAAAGATACAAAAACTTTCTGCTGATCGTGCGAAATCTGAACGCGGTCCGCGAGTAGACCTTGGAAGGGATTATTTTTGAGGCTCACCTGGTTCTTTTCCAAATCGATCAGCACCAACCCTTCGCTCCCAGCGGCAACCAGGGCCCATTTCCCATCCTTTGAGAAACGGACATCCCGCGCATCACTCAAAGGAATTTGAGTCATCTTTTTGCTTAAATCCTCTTTTAAAGAGGCCAGCAGCTCTTGTTCCGAGTTGAATTTGAGCAAATAGAGCCCCGTTTTCAAACCGGCGCCCAGAGTTTTACCAACGGCAATTCCCAAAATAAATTGAGTGTCGCTTTTATAATAACCCAGCGCAAAGGCCCGAGAGGCGGCCTGTTCTTGGGATAGGCCAAAATGAGTCAAACTTTTTTCGCTGATCTTGAGTGGTTTTACTCCATTGGCAAATAAGGCCAGGCTTCCTTCTATATTGAGGGTTTCGTTGCTTTGTTTTTGAGACTCTGCCTGGGATTCGGCACTTAAACTTTCCGCCGTTTTTGCTGGGGCCTCGGCAGAGAGCAAAATTCCCAGACTTTGTTTGGAAGTAGGCAGAGTGACAAAATCCGAAAAATAAGCAGGCGCATTCAGCACCAGAGGATTGAGTTTTGAGAAATCCTGTGTGGAAATTTCGTAGAAGGCGGGAAGCACCGCATCCATGCCGCTTCCAAAATCACTCATCAATAGATTTTCGCCATTCAACTTCATAGACCCCGCAAAAATAACAGAATAGCTGCTTTGCAAGGCATCCAATTTAATAGAGGCCGCGGAAGTGACCATCTTTAATCGCTTGAAAGAGGCTCCATCCGTAAGCAAAAGGTCGGTCTCTTTTGCAGAGGCCTGGACAAATAAATCCTGCAGACGAGCCAATTTAAGATCAGTTGGTACAATCAAGGGAAATTCTATCCCTTTCTCCAGATCAAAGGCCTTTAAATTGACGTTTTGCCCTTCCTGAACTCCCAGGATAAACTGGGCATTTTGCACGGCAACAAATTGTAAGACAGGCAGGTTTCCCTTCAAGTTAAACCGTTTTTCGGCTAGGAGACGCCCGCTGGCCCCGATTTCAAACAAACGCAGGCCCGCCTCTGATCTCACTGCCGTATCCGTAGTATTTCCCAAGGCAAGTAAGAGGTAGTTTTTATTTTTGAGAGAGACGACATCCAGGTGATTCACTTTGCCCGATAAAGGAATCGAGGCCTGCAAAATACCCGTTGAAGCATCCAAGGTATGAATAGCCTTGGTGTCGACCAGGTAAACATTTTTTCCGGAGAGCAATATTTTTTGGACCCCTTGATAAGGGCCCTTGAAAACAAATTTCGCCTGTGGATGGGCCACGTCTTTCAAGTTCCATAAAGTGGCGCTATCCCGTTCAGTAGTAGTGGCCCAAAGTTCGCCAGAAAAAGAAGAGACATGGATATTTTTTAAAAAACTTCCCACTTTTTGAACCAAAGAAATCTGAGGATTTTCCAAATCGTTCACATCCACCAAAGACCAATCTCCCGCCTCGGATAAACTGTAGAGATATTTTTTACCACTGGCGGCAAAGGCTGAGATTTCCAGGATAGGGGAGTCCAGATCGATTTTTTTGACTAAATTCAATCCCGCGTCGTACACCTCAATCGTTCGTCCACGGCTGATAAAAATTTGATTTTCCAAACTCTCAATTTTACGGGCCATCCCTCCCAAATGCTGAACCCGCGCGAGTTTTGCAGGGAACACAGTCACTTTTAGCTCAGAGGAAGATTGGGCGCTGCCATCACTTGCCGTGAGTTTTAGACTAAAGGTGGACATTTCGCTCACATCTCCTACCTTGAAAACCCCCTGCAGGCTTGTTCCCTCAATCACCTTCATTTTTTCAACCGAGCCCTGAGATACAGACCACTGATAGCGGAGTGTTTTTCCACTCACCGAACTTGCTTGGGCATCTTCCACTAAAAACAACGAGCCCTCGGCCACACTTTTAGGATTACCCGCAAACACCGAAATAGCACCCCCTACCTCAGGTAAGGCAACTGCAGATTCTGCAGTGTTTTGAGTGGTATTTACAGGAGGGGAGGCCTCCAAATTGTCTGGGGGGGGAGGTGGATTTTGCAGTCCTAAACTATTTTGAGCAGGGTTAATGGGACTAATAGGGGGCATCTGCATTGGAGTTTGAACAGTCCCTGCCTGGGGAGGGGGCTCAGAAGGCTTTGTAGGAGATTGGGCATCCATCGGGGTTTGCTTAGGAACTTCCTGTTTAGTCTCTTTTTTATGAGTAAAAAGATGCCGCAGACGTTTACAGCCAGAATTGGCAAAGGAAAGGGTGAGCAGAAGACAAAGACTTAGTAAAATTTTTTTGTTTTTCATAAAGTGAAGTTTTTTAGCGAGTCTTAAGAGGGAGGACAATCAAAAAACTCTGGGCCTTATGAACACGGGGGAGTCAAAATTATAAAACCCTCTCATACTCCCCAATTTCCTTCTCCCAAACCTTAGTTCCGCAAAATCGCTCTCCTTCTGGACAAACAGGTTTTAGCCCTGCATGTTTGCGAATATAACAAGGGGCCAAGATCTTTGAAGCAAGTGCTGGATGAAGTTCTTTCACCTGCACAATTTCATCGATCGTGGCATAAAAAATTTCGTCTTGCGCCGTGTAACAGGCGCGTGTGTGCCACTTGTGATGCAGATTCAATAAATCTCCCGACTCCTCAAAACGAATGGGAAAGGCATTGGGCAATAGATAAAGCGCGAACTCTGCCTTCACGCCCTCCTCCAATAGCCGATTGATCGCTCGAAAGGCTTTCTCCATAGACCTTTGATACAGGTCTAAAACTTCGGGCCGCCCTGCGATGAGCTTTGGAACTATATAATCGGGTTCCCCCGTATAATGCGTCTCTAAGATGGGGCGCGAAGCCGGTGTCATGCGATGCCGCTGATCCTGACTATCCGCGCTGTGAGAAATCTTCTTACGAAAGGTATAATGAGCGTGCACCATGCAGCGCGAGAGTTTGGAGAGCGTGTTTACATTGAGCGTCTCCGCCAGGTAAGGATTTTTTGAGGGATCTAGAAGTTGATCCAAGGCCACTTCGTCGCTCATTTGCGCCTTGGTCAGCCCAAACACTTCTCGAACGGATTGAGCCACCGTAGCTTGCGCATGGACTTTGTAATCAACTAGTTTTGAGACGTGGCCCTCGAGAGAGACATCAAATTCGCGAATGAATTGGCGAGTGTTTGCACCCTCACCCTGCCCTCTCCCCTCAAGGGAGAGGGGAAGAGCTTCCTGTCCATCAAGGGAAGAGGATGATAATCCCTTTCCAAACTGATTCAACATTTTCCACTCCGGAGTTTCCTCTAAAGGATAAGCCTCTGAAAAATCTTTTCCAAATTCAGGATCCACCTTCAAAACCTCTTCCAACATTTTTTGAACGACAATTTTTTGTTCCAGACTCGTGTCAAAAAGATTCACCAAACGCTGATAACGCAGCAAAGTCACCGCTGAAACCGTATGGTAAAGATAGCTGTGCGTCGCCACAGGCAAGACATAGCGCGCCAACTCATAGGCCTTTTTTGCAACCGTGCTTTTATATTTGTCTTCCCATTTTCGACGGATGGGAAAGATGGAATAATAAGCCTCTCCTACATAAGGCAAAAGCAGATCGATGAGCCTCTGATAATCGACCGTTTGTTCCCGCACCGCCTGCTCATAAATAGTTCGCGGCTTTTCCTCCAAGGGAGGAACCGCCCAATTCTCCGCTTTTACTTTCACATAACGCTGACTCACTTGTTCCGAATTGTAAAAGGGATGCGAATGTAAAAAACTCCAGACAAAATGACGCGAAACCTTTTGCAGCGAAAACACGAAATGCGCATGCTGACGGGTAGTGAGGTGACCTGCATCACGCGTGGATTGCGCGATTTTATCGCGAAGCTGTTTGGCCCGCTCATCTTTACGCACATCCTCTACACGAATAATCCCTTGCGAAGAATAACAGGTGCGCGCAGTCGCGACGGCCAAATCATAAGGGTCGCGAATTGTGGCCTCGAGTTTAACGAGAGGTTCTTCAGAAATGAATTTTTGACTGGACATTTTGCACTAATAACAGGGTAAAGTGCGCGGGTGTCAACATCCTTTCTGGGAGGGTTTAAGGTGTAAGGTTTAAGGTATAAGGGTTTTTTCCCTTACTACTTATCCTTTAAGCCTTACACCTCTAACTCTATGAAACCCGTCAATTTCCTTTTCTTTCTTTTACTCCTCGCCTTGGGAGAGGCCTTTGCCATCGCCGTTTATGTGGTGAATCCCGCTTTAGGAACTCTCACCGGTTTCTTCGCCTTTATCTTTGCCTGGCTTGTCGCAGTGGCTATCAAGATAGTCGACCAGTGGGAGCAAATTCTCATTCTAAGATTGGGAAAACTTTCCGGGGTAAAAGGCCCCGGCGTGCGTTTGGTGATCCCAGTTTTAGACAAGGCCATCTTCATCGATAACCGAACGCTCACGATGGACATCCCCCGACAACAGGTGATTACAAAGGATAACGTGCCTGTCTCGATCAATGGGGTGGTCTATTTTAGAGTAGTGGATCCTGTAGAAGCCATCACTAAGGTTCAAAATTATGCCTTCGCCATGAGCCAATATGCCCAAGCCACTTTGAGGGATGTCATCGGTGGAATGACTTTAGATCAACTGCTCGCCGAGCGTGAAAAAATTGGAAAAGAAATTGAGGACATGGTCGAAAAAGAAAGCGCCAACTGGGGCCTGCAAGTCAGTAACATCAAGATTCAAGACATCGACATGCCCGAAGAACTTAAGAAAATGATGAGTCGCCAGGCCAGCGCTGAACGTGAAAAGCGCGCCACCATCACCAAGGCCGAAGGAGACAAAGAAGCCGCCTTCAACCTTGCCGCAGCAGCAACCACAATGGCCACCAGCCCTGGAGCCATGCAACTGAGGACCTTACAAACTATTGATGGTCTTGGGCCTACGGCTTCCAATACCGTAATATTAGCGGTGCCGGTGGAATTGATGGAAGCGGTGAAGGCGATTACAGACATGAAAAAGTAGATTTTTCCTCGTGTTATGCAAAAACTTCTCGCCAAACTTGAACGCAAATATGGTCGCTATGCCCCTGCCAATCTCACTTATTATTTAATCGGCATTCAAGGCATCGTTTTTTTCTTTGAAATGATGAAGCCCGGCTTTCAGAGTATTCTGGTGCTGAATTCAGACTTGATTTTACAAGGCCAGTATTGGCGTTTAATCACTTGGCTTGTGATTCCTCCCTCGCGTTCCCCTTTATTTTTTATTTTCGCGCTCTACTGGCTTTATGTGATGGGCACCTATTTGGAATCGCATTGGGGGGCTTTTTCCTACTTGCTTTATTGGCTTGTGGGCTGGGTGGGTTCTACTATCGTTGCCTTTGTCCTCCATGTGTCACTTGATAACACCTATATTCTCATGTCCCTCTTTTTGGCTTTTGCAACTTTATGGCCCGATTTTCAACTCATGCTTTTTTTTATATTTCCAGTGCCCGTCAAGTGGTTGGCTATTGTGGATGCTATTTTAATTCTTTCCATGGCGGCAATGCTTGAGGGCTGGCAGAAATTAATTCCTATAGCAGTTCTGGCGAACTACTTGCTCTTTTTTGGTCCTCATCTCTTTAATCTGCTCCGGGGATTTTCCCGTGAAGGCTTTCGTGCAGGGGTGAGGCATCAATTTAAACAAAATCAGAAAAGCGTAGAAAACGAAAAACGCAGCTGTGCCCTATGTGGTGTGACTAGCGACGATCCGAGTCAAGAATTCAGGATGTGCGATTGTGAAAAATGTGGTGAACCCAAAGAGTTTTGTCTCAAGCATGTGTGGGAGCATTAGGCAATTATGAAAAGCATTTTGTTTTCCTCATTGACATTCTGAATACCCCCCCCATACAATTCGCGAACTATGTCTTTTATTAACTATAGCGATAAAGAAATTAACTTTAAAATTGTCTATTATGGCCCTGGTCTTTCTGGAAAAACGACCTCCCTCAAGTTTATCCACCAGAAAGCTAAAGGGAAAAAGTCGGATAAATTACACATTGATACCGGTATAGAACGCACCTTGTTCTTTGATTTTGTCCCGCTTTTTCTCTCTGAGGTCAATGGCTACAAAACCCGCTTTCATCTTTACACGGTCCCCGGACAGGTGCTGTACGACGATTCTCGAAAGCTGATTTTAAAAGGGGTGGATGGCATTTTATTTGTGGCCGATTCATTAATGGACCAAATGGAAGCCAATTTGAAAAGTTTGGAAAATCTGAAGAAAAATCTTTCAGAAGAAAATTTATCCCTCGATAAAATTCCCCTCGTGTTTCAATACAACAAGCGCGATTTAGCCAACGTTGCCAATTACGATGCCCTTCGCAATCTGCTTAACCCCAATCAGAACCCCGACCTTGAAAGCATTGCCACCAAAGGTGAGGGCGTTTTTGAAGCTTTCAAGGAATTGGCAAAAATTGTAGTGAAGTCGCAGGCGAAGTAAACCCATGAATTCCACCATCCTCTGCTTCTACCACGCCAATTGTGTCGATGGGGCCTCTGCTGCCGCCATCCTCAAACGTAAATATCCTGAGGCCAAAATGCTTCCCATGAATCATGGAGAGGCTATTCCCGAAGACTATAGTGGCAAAACCGTTTTTATCGTCGACTTCAGTTTTCCAGCGTCTCTCATGAAAGACCTCAAGACCAAGGCGAAAGAGGTGTTCTGGTACGATCATCATAAAACAGCAGTCCCTATTCAACAAGAGCTGGGCTGGGGTACAGTAGACCTGGAGGAATCCGGTGCTTCGCTCACCTTTAAGCAGGAGCATCCCAGCCAGGCACTGCCCAAGATTATTCAATATGTTCGAGACAAAGATTTATGGCTCTGGCAGCTGCCTCAGTCTCGCGAGGTGAGTGTGGCCCTGAGAGAGCACGAAGACATTCACGACCCCGCGGGAAAAAGCTGGAAATATTTGATCCAGGAAATGGATGAAGAAGGTTTCAAAAAACTCGTTCAACACGGAGCCCTCTCCCTGAAAGGTCTTCGAGTGCGCATTTTGGATGCCGCCAAAAAGGGCTTTGAGATTAATTTTCACGGGCACAAGGCCTTGGCGGTCAACTGGGGTTTGGAATCGAGCGAGCTCGGAGAATATATTTACAAAGAATTAAATTATCCTCTGGGACTCATTTTTCATTACACAGGCGACACCTGGAGTTTCAGTTTGCGTTCCAACAAGATTGACGTGAGCGAACTCGCACAAAAACACGGCGGCGGCGGACATCCGGGGGCAGCAGGGTTTAGGAGTCAGGAGATTGCTTGGTTGTTGGAGTTGAAAGTTTAAATTGTACTACCTCTCCCTCTCCTAGAGTAGGAGAGGGCAGGGGTGAGGTAGTCACTTACCATCGTTCTTATCTCGAAAAAATCTGCGAGACCCCAAAGAAAAAAGTGATTTCATTCCTGGCTGTTTCAGCCGCGTCCGATCCATGCACCACGTTGGCTTCGATGGAGGTCGCGAAATCGCGACGGAGGGTTCCTACAGCCGCCTTTTGAGGATCAGTGGCTCCCATGATTTCCCGGTTTTTGAGGATGGCATTTTCGCCTTCAAGCACACTCACCAGCACGGGGCCTGAAGTCATGTAGGCCACCAAATCTTTGTAGAAAGGGCGATCTTTGTGAATGGCGTAAAATTGCCCGGCTTCGTGGGCCGAAAGCCGAACCATTTTACTGGCCACAATTTTTAAACCCGCTTTTTCAAAGCGGGCCAGACATTCACCAATGATATTTTTTGCAACACCATCCGGTTTGATGATGGAGAGGGTTTGTTCTTTTGACATAATTAATAACCTTCCAGTTACCCCATCTTAAGATAAGAGGGAAATTGTGCGAACAATTTCGGGAGGAGTTATGTTCTATGAAATCCAATACACATAACCCCTCCCAACCTCCCCTTACCTTAAGGGGAGGAGATTTAGGAATATATTTCTTTAAGAGCCAATCCAATTTCCGCAATGGTTCTGGCTATTCTTACTCCGGCGGATTCCAGGGCGGCAATTTTATCTTTTGCAGTACCCTTTCCCCCCGCAATGATGGCACCCGCGTGCCCCATGCGTTTCCCGGGAGGGGCCGAAATGCCCGCAATAAATCCGGCCACAGGTTTTTTTACGTGTCGTTTGATGTAATCCGCCGCTTCTTCTTCGGCAGAGCCTCCAATTTCACCAATCATCACCATCGCCTCAGTGGCTGGATCTTCATTAAATAATTTAAGGCAATCCACAAAATTGGTTCCATTGACCGGGTCTCCACCAATGCCAATGCAGGTGGATTGTCCCCAGCCCATCTTGGTCACCTGATCCACCGCCTCGTAGGTAAGGGTTCCGGAACGCGAGACCACAGCTACTTTTCCGGGACGATGAATGTGCCCTGGCATGATTCCAATCTTGCATTCTCCGGGAGTAATAATCCCCGGGCAATTCGGTCCGATGAGACGAGTGCGTTTCCCTTGCATGCTGCGCTTCACTTGAATCATGTCGTTGACGGGAATGCCTTCGGTAATACAAACCACCAAATCCAGATCGGCCTCCACCGCCTCTAAAATGGCCTTCGCGGCATAAGGAGGAGGCACATAAATCACCGAAACATTGGCGCCGGTTTTTGACTTGGCCTCGGCTACCGAATTGAAGATAGGAATTCCTTCAAACGCCTGGCCGCCTTTACCGGGAGTGACTCCGGCCACCATTTGTGTGCCATAGGCTTTACATTGTTGGGTATGAAATTGACCCGTTTTTCCAGTGATCCCTTGGGTCATGACTTTGGTGTTTTTGTTGACCAACACTGACATAATTATTCCTTAATTCCCCCTCTTAAGCTAAGAGGGGGTCAGGGGGCGTTATGGCCAATTGAGTATAAGTGGACCATAACCCCTCCTGTCCTCCCCTTGAGCTCAAGGGGAAGAAAAAATTATTTCGCCAACTCCACTATCTTCGCAGCCGCTTTGGTTAAATCATCTTCGGACACCAGTGGCAGTCCAGATTCTTGCAAAATTTTCTTTCCTAAATCGACATGGGTGCCCTGCAAACGTACCACCACAGGCACTTGGATGTTTACTTCTCTCGCTGCGGTCACCACGCCTTCGGCAATCGTGTCACACTTCATGATGCCACCAAAAATATTAATAAGGATGCCCTTTACCTCGGGATCAGCGAGGATGATCTTAAAGGCCGCAGTTACTTTTTCTGCGGTCGCCCCACCGCCTACATCCAGGAAATTCGCAGGTTCGCCGCCACTGACTTTGATGATATCCATGGTCGCCATCGCCAGGCCTGCTCCGTTTACCATGCAACCAATGCTTCCCTCTAAACTGATATAGGAAAGATCATATTTTTTCGCTTCGATTTCAGCAGGATCTTCTTCATCCAGATCGCGCATGGCTTCATAATCGGGATGGCGGAACATCGCATTGTCGTCAAAATTCACCTTGGCATCCAGGGCCAGCAGATCCCCTTGTTTGGTGACCACGAGAGGATTGATTTCCAAAAGAGAAAAATCCCCTTTCATGTAGGCCTCATAGAGAGACTTCACAAAGGCCACAAATTGATCGATGGTTTTTCCGGACAAGCTCAGTTTTTCGGCCATGCCTTTGGCAGCTTTTTCATCCACGCCCTGGCTTGGATCCACAGCCAATTTCAGAATTTTTTCAGGATGCTTCGCGGCTACTTCTTCAATTTCCATTCCCCCTTCGGTGGAGGCCATAAAGGTGACCTGGGAAGTCACACGATCAAGCACCGCCCCTAAATAAAGCTCGCGGCCTATGTCACAGCCTTTTTCGAGGAATAACTTTTTAACAAGTTTACCTTCGGGCCCTGTTTGGTGGGTCACGAGAGTCATACCGAGGATGTTTTGGATATGGGTCTTGGCTTCCTCCAGATTTTTAGCAAGCTTTACACCGCCCCCTTTACCTCGACCCCCCGCATGAATTTGAGCCTTTACCACGACGGGAAAGCCCAGTTTTTGCACTACCTGCAGGGCCTCTTCTTTCGTAAAGGCTACCTGGCCTTCTAGAGTGGGAACGCCATATTTTCGCAGGACTTCTTTGCCTTGATATTCATGAATTTTCATAGGGGGACGCTAGTAGCGAGATCCTTTAAATTTGCCAAGGGTTTTTTAAAGGAGGGCATTCAATTTCACTTCTTTTTTTACAAAATCTGCCGTTGGTCAATATTGGGGAGAAGTTTTTAGTGACTGGTATTCCACAATTAAATTGGTTATTGGAGAAATAGGGCGCTTTATGAAAATCAACCACAAATCGTTTTTAATCAGCTTTACGGTGCTGCTCTCTCTTGCGTTTCAGCCTTTTTCAAAGGCACAAGAAACCCAAAGCGCATTTACGGTAAAACTCGAATCTCATTTAAAAATCGAGGTCAACCTGCCTCGCTTAAGCCTCGATTTGTACAAAGATGGAAGTTTGCATAAGGAATATCCCATTGCCATCGGACAGGCCCAATACAAAACCCCCACCGGGGAATTCAGCATCAAACGCATTGAGTGGAATCCTACCTGGTATCCGCCTGATAGTGCCTGGGCAAAAAATTCCAAAGTCACTCCTCCAGGGCCTAAAAATCCCCTGGGACCCGTAAAGATGGTGATTAATGGTGACTTGCGCATCCACGGGACCAACAAACCAGGTAGCGTTGGGCATCCTGCCTCTCACGGCTGTATTCGCATGCACAATGAAGATGCTAAAGAGCTGGCCTGGATGATCCAAAGCAATAATTCGGATAAAACGGATGAAGCCTTGCAGGATAAGTACAGCAAAAATAGAAGCAGTACCTTTGTGGTGGGCCTGAACGTGGAGGTCCCTGTTAACTTTATTTATGATCCGGTGTTGGTCAAAGAAGACAAAATTGAAATCTATCCGGACTATTATGGGAAGTTGAAAAAGTTGAAGGATAGCATTCTGGAAAAGCTGATTTTTTCAAAAATTGATATCTCAAAAATTGATGAAGAGAAGCTGGAAAAATTAAAAAAACCCAGCAAAGAAAAATTAGAAATCAGGATTGAAGACCTGTACAGCCCCGATCACAGCTCTTCTTCCTCATCCACTGTGGTGAGTGAATACAAGTGGTAGCATTTTTCTATATTCAAAAGATGCATTTAATTACTGGGGGTAGTTTTTTTTGATAAGGCGAGAAGTTTCTTGATTTCTATTTTTTTCCCTTTGCCTTCTTCTTTTCTAAAGTCAATCGCTTCTTGTTTAAAAATATTATTTTG
>JADFYH010000013.1 GCA_015233135.1 Deltaproteobacteria bacterium | reverse complement strand
ACCAAATTATTTAACTTACGAAGACGCAACACAAAAAAGCCAGCAACAATTTGAGAAATTACTGATGCCCTATTTATCTGAGAACTCTCAAAGAATATTTGAGTGTTTTGAACGCTTCGTCCGTAAAGATTACGACAATTTTAAGATTCAAGAATCCAAATTTGCTCGGAGGAATTATTTAAAAAAACTGCTTAAAATTATGGAAAGTTCGGGCAGTGCTACTCGATAGAATCACATTCGGCCTTACAAAATTTAAATGGTAAAAAAAATGAAGCCAAAAACTATCTATATGTTCCGAAATAAAAATGGTGGCATCAAAAAAGCTGTGGAGAAAATTGAAGGCACTTCTTTTCGGGATACTCCCTTAGATTTTTTTATATTATTGGCACGCTACAAATTTGCAGCGCGACTTTTGGAGAAACAGCATCGTGTGATCGATGCAGGAGGGGGGTCAGGATTGGGCGCCGTGTTCCTCAGTAAATTTTGCAAACAAGTTATCGCAGTGGATTATGATGCAGAACTAGTCGCACATAATCAAAAGGAATTTTCAGAGATAAAAAATCTCGAATTTAAAACCTTAAATCTTTTAAAGGTCCCAAAAAACTTTCCCAGGTTTGACGCACTTGTTTCTATGGACGTTGTAGAGCATTTTCCCATCAAAGATAGTTCAAAAATAGTAAAAAACTACGTCAATCTTATCAAACCCGGTGGATTCGCGGTTATTGGTACACCCAGTGCCTATTCACAATCCTTTGCTTCCCAAAGGCGTTTAGATAGCCACTTTCATGAATTTGAACCCGATGAATTTAAAAGTTTTCTCTCCAAATATTTTAAAAATGTTTTTTTGTTCTCAATGACTGACGAAGTAGTTTCTTTAACTTTTCCAAAAATGGCTTGGTACCTGATGGCCCTGTGCATCAAGTAATATAATTATGAAAACACTCGTCACCGGCGGAGCAGGATTTATAGGTTCACACTTAGTGGATTTGCTTTTGAGCGAAGGGAATGAGGTGTGTGTGCTGGACAATTTGAGTACGGGGCGGGTGGAGAACTTAACCCATCATGAAATAGAGCTGTCATCTCGAGTGATAACGAGAGATCCAGTGGATTCAACTGGATTTCTCACCCCGAAAAAAGACTTCGGGATTCGAAATGACAACCTATCAAAAATTCAATTCCATAAAGTGGACATCTCCCAAGAAGGCGAATGGCAAAATTTGTTTGAAGGCATCGACTGGGTCTTCCATCTTGCGGCTTTAGCGGACATTGTTCCATCCATTCAAAGACCCCAGGATTATTTTCGAGCCAATGTCGATGGCACTTTTAATGTGTTGCAAGCGGCTCGAAAATTTAACGTCAAACGTGTAGTCTATGCGGCTTCGTCGTCTTGTTATGGCATCCCTTCGCAATATCCTACACCCGAGGTAGAACGCTGCGATCCCCAATATCCCTATGCCTTAACCAAATATATGGGCGAAGAACTCGTGATGCATTGGGCAAAGATTTATCAGCTGTCTGCACTCTCGCTTCGTTTTTTTAATGTGTATGGCCCACGCTCTCGAACTTCTGGAACCTACGGCGCAGTCTTTGGAGTTTTTCTCGCTCAAAAAATTGCAGGGAGACCTTACACGGTTGTGGGGGATGGCACACAAACGCGCGATTTTACTTTTGTGAGCGATGTGGCGGCAGCTGTTTTGGCCGCTGCAAAAAGTAATCAACAGGCAAAAATTTATAATGTCGGCAGTGGGAAAAGTATTTCGGTGAATCGCATTGTCGAGTTGTTGGGGGGAGATAAGCTACACATCCCCAAACGTCCGGGGGAACCCGATTGCACCTTTGCAGACATCTCGAAGATTCAAAAAGATCTGGATTGGAAACCCAAAGTCAGCATCGAAGCCGGGGTTGCTGAACTTTTAAAAAATATTGATTATTGGAAACAGGCACCGGTGTGGACTGCGGAGAAGATTGCGGAGCAGACCAAAGATTGGTTTAGGTATTTGAAATAAATTCCTCCCCTTAAGCTAAGGGGAGGTTAGGAGGGGTTATGGTCCAATTGGATGCAATTTGTCATAACGCCCCCTAGCCCCCTCTTAGCTTAAGAGGGGGAATAATCGATGATACAGCTATCACATGAATAAAATTATTCCTCTCAGCGAAATTGAACGCATTCGAAAAGGCCATTCCAAGGAGACTCTTGCCCTTTGCTTTGGGCATTTTCTGCAGCTGGATTTTTCCACCCTGCATTTCTTGGAAAACGCGAAAAAACATTGCCGCACACTAGTGGTACTCATTGCCTCCCAGGGCGAGGGCAGCGAGGAAGACCATGCCTATTTTCCACATCTGCGCAAACGGGCAGAGCTGCTCGCTTTGCTGCCTTGTGTAGATTATGTCGTTCTCAATCCCTTGCCCAATGCCGTGAATGCCATTCACAAACTCAAACCCAACTTCTTTCTACGACACGCCTCCTACCGCAGTCCCACGGCAGATCTCTCGGGTCATTTTCTGGCGGAAGAAGACGCCTTGAACAAGATTGGCGCCAAGCTTCTTTTTACAGAAGACGCCCTACCAGAATCGAGGCACATCCTCGAAAGCTTGGGGGTAACCTGGAATTCCAGGCAGGTGGAGGCTATCCGTGAGGCAGAAAAATTATTGGACCACAACAAACTTTCACAATTGATGGAACAAATCAGCAATACAAAAGTCTTGGTGGTGGGAGAACCTATAGTCGACACCTATGTTTTTTGTGAAGTCGACTCTATCTCAAGCAAAAGTCCCAGTATCTCGGCGCGTTATCTTCACGAAGAAAATTACCCGGGCGGCTCACTCGCAATTGCCCGACATCTGCAGGCACTAGGTGCCCAAGTCACGCTTTTGATTACGCACGGAGATGAGCCTTATTTTGAAAATTTACTCCGTTCAAGTGTCAGTCCGGAGATTCAACTGGAATTCGAAGTGATTCCCAATGTCCCCACTCCGCGCAAAACACGCTTTGTGGTCCCTTTCAAACATCAACGCATCTTTGAAATCACTCACCTTCGATCGGATCAGTGGAAAAACCATTCTCCTTCGAACTTTTGTAAAAAACTGCAAAAGCTTTCTCGCGAGCAGGAGGTGACCCTAATTTCAGATTTTGGCCATGGGCTCTTTGAGGGACAGGTTTTGCAAAGCACGAAAAAACTTTCTTCGTTCGTAGGACTGAATGTCCAAACCAATTCCGGCAATTTTGGATTTAACCCTTTTACCAAACACCAGCACTACAATTACCTCAGCATAGACGAACGCGAATGCCGGGTTGCCACGCATGATCGACTCACTCCCATTCGGGAACTGGCCCATAACACCATAAAAACCAAAATTAAACGCCCCGCGGCCATCACGTTAGGAAGCAGCGGTTCTATGTTTTTTGATTCGCGCCATCGGGAACATTTTTGTCCGGTTTTCTTTAAAGACGGGATTGATACCACCGGCGCAGGAGATGCCTATTTTGCGCTCACTACACTCTTGGTTCATTTAGAAACTCATCCGGATTTGATTCCATTTTTAGGCAATATTTATGCGGGTCTAAAAACCCGCATTGTGGGAAATAAAGAGGCGGTAAGAAAAGAAAATCTTGTGGCAACGGTGAAGGCAATGTTGGAATCGATTCAATAACCTTATATTAGGTGAAAAAAATTTTATGACTATCAAACTATTCGATGTCCAGACCGAAAATGCGATCATCAAAAAATCCTTTTTCCAAAAATTTGAAGAACTTTATGATTCTGGGAATTTCACTTTGGGATTTAGCCGGGGACCGGTGGAAGAATTAGAAGAGCTTTGGAAAAACCATTGTTCAAGAAAATATGCTCTGGCCCTGGGAGCAGGAACTCATGCCTTACACATGGCTTCCTATGCTTTGGGGCTTAAGCCCGGCGACGAAGTCATCGTTCCCGCAAACACCTTTATTGCCACCGCCTTAGCCCCAGCATTCTTAGGAGCTACCATTGTGGAGTGTGATGTCGATGCAGAAACTTTAAATTTGAACCGTTCTACTGTGGAGAAGGTCTTAACTCCAAAAACCAAGGCCATTTTCTCAGTAAACCTCTATGGAAACCCTGCCCCTTATGAAGAACTAAAGGCCTTAAAAATCCCCCTAGTGGAAGATGCTGCACACTCTCACGGTGCAGAATATTTTTCTCAAAAAAGCGGTTGTTTAGGAGATTACTCTGCCTTTAGTTTCTTTCCTACTAAAGTCGTGGGTGGCATTGGAGACAGTGGAATGCTTCTCTTTGATGCTCCAGAAATGGAAATAAAACTTCGAGCTTTTCGCAACGGAGGCCAAGACAAGCCTCACCATGCCTCTGTTATGGGGAATGTGTATCGCATGCATGTTCTGCAAGCGCAATTTCTGGTCGAAAAATGGAAAATTTTTCAACAGGTCTTAGAGCATCGTCGTCAAATCGCAGCGGTGTACGATGAGCTTTTTAAAGACACCCCTGTGCGACCTCAGCAAGTACTTCAGGGGTGTAAAAGTTCCTATTTTGCCTATGTAATACGAATTCCTCATCGAGAAAAAGTGGTTGAGAAATTGCTTCAGGCAAAAGTTCCTACCACAATTCAGTATCGCTATCTTCTTCACGAACAAGCTGTCACGTCTCAAATTTATTTTCGGGCTTCTGAGGCTCCCGAAGCCTCGCGAGCTTTAAAAGAGATTCTTTCATTGCCCTTGAATTTTAGCGTCAGCAAAGATCAAGCAGCTTTTGTAGCAGAAAAGGTTCTCAATAGTTTGTAAAAACATAGGATTAAAATCTTTATGAAG
Source organism: Deltaproteobacteria bacterium (assembly GCA_015233135.1). NCBI lineage: Bacteria > Pseudomonadati > Myxococcota > Myxococcia > Deltaproteobacteria bacterium. Next base: position 65,635 of record JADFYH010000013.1, on the reverse strand, counting down.
ATTGGCGTACTTGGCGCAAATGGTAATTTTGCCTTGAAGAGAATAAAGGCAATTGCTTCGGGACCCGACAAAATAATGGCGGTTTGTGATCAAGGTTTTGATCGATTCGAAAAAAGCTTTCCAAATCTTGCTTCGGTAAAAAAGTTTACAGACTATGAAGAGTTATTGAAAGAAGATTTAGAGGCAGTGGTTGTCTCCGTTCCCGATTGGTTAAAAAAGCAGATTATCCCCTTAGCTATAAAAGCAGGTAAGCATGTTTTAGTCGAAAAACCTCTAAGTCTAACCGTTCAAGAAACTAAGGATTACTTCTCGTTGGCTCGAAAAAATAAGGTCTGTCTTTATGCAGGATATAACCTGCGATATTTCCCTGAAGTTCAGGCCTTGCTTCATTTGATTCGCCAAGGTCACTTGGGCCCTATTCACTTCGTTCGGATGTTTTATGGACACGGTGGAATTCATTCTTTCCTTCAAAATGAAAATTGGAGAATCTCTTCAGAAAGTTGGGGAGGTGCTTTCATTGATATGGGAACTCACCTACTCAATTTAGCTCATGAGTTTATGGATCATTTTGAGTCTGGTTTTTTAGACAAACAATATATTTTCTCACCGAACATGGAAGACCACTGTACTGCGATACTCAAAAATTCCCAGTTAACTATAGAGTTAACAGCAAGTTGGACCTCCTGGAAAAGTAACTTCCATCTGGAAGTGTATGGGAAAGAAGGGGTAGCCGAAGTAGAAGGGCTGGTGAAATACGCCAAATACGGTCAGCCGGGCGGTTTCTTGAGATGGGGTAAAAAAAATCCTCCTCATCCCTTTGCTCTCAAGGAATCCTTGTGGAGCATTTCCCAACAGACTCGGGCGGATGCAGAAATTCCCTCCACTTTTTCAGTCGACGTAGAATTTTTAGATGAAGACTGGCAAACCTTTAGCCGCGCTGTGCAGGAGAAAAATTTTAACACCGAGGCCGAGGAAAAAATGAATCTCTTTGTCGCTGAAGTGATGGAAAAGTACTACTTATGAAAAACATTCGAGATTGTAAAATTCATCCTACTGCAAAGATCATGGATTTTGTAAATCTCTACGAATGCGAAATCGGAGAAGGTGTTTTCGTGGGACCTTTTGTCGAAATCCAACGAGGGGTGAAAATCGGAAAGGGCACTCGCATTAGCAGCCACAGCTTTCTGTGCGAAGGCGTAGAGATAGGAGAACATTGCTTTGTAGGGCATGGGGTAATGTTTACTAACGATCTTTTTGATTCCCCTTATCCCGATGATGGAAAATACACTCAACGGCCTACTCGCATTGGAGATTATGTCCGCATCGGTTCTAATGTCACCATTCTTCCGGTGAATATTGGGAATCATGCGGTGATCGGAGCCAGCGCGGTTATAACCCGAGACATAGAGGCTTCCACGGTTTGGAAGGGGCACCCAGCACACAAAATTTGCAGTATCGAAGAGTTTTTGAATCACTCGTCGTCAAAGAGAAGTCGATTATAAAAAACTTTAAATTCTCATGAAAACCCTCATCCTCTGCGCCGGCTACGGCACACGACTCAAACCCCTCACCGATAAAAAACCAAAACCCCTTTTGGAAGTGCAAGGCGTTCCCATCCTCGGTCATATGCTAAAGCACTTGAGCGGACTGGGAATCCGCGAGGTAATGATCAACCTGCATTGCAAAGGGGAACAGATTCGAGATTATTGTCAAAAGGGAGAAAAGTGGAATCTCTCTGTCGAATATTTTGAGGAGGCTCAGCTGCTAGGAGGAGCGGGGACGGTGAAGGCCTTGCAAGGCTGGTTTACCCAAAAAAAGTCTGAAGAAGAATTTCTCGTGATCTATGGAGATCTGCTCTGCAATGAAGACTTTTTGGCCCTACAAAATTTTCATCGTGAAAAAAAAGCCCTCGCCACCATTCTGGTTTATGAAGGAAGAGACAACAGCATCGTAAAAAGAAATCTGGATGGCAAAATTGAGTTTTTCTACGAACGCCCTGAAGCCCATTTTGCAGAAAAAATTTATCAGCAAAATCCGGGACCATTATTCGTCAATGGGGGAATACAAATCCTTTCTACCCATTTTTTTTCATACATTCCAGACTTGCTCCCCTGTGACCTCCCACGAGATATCTATGCAAAAATTGCCGGGCAAGAGGCCCTCTTCGCCTATCCCCTGAAAAAAAACCGTTTGAATATCGATTCTTATGAAGCTCTCCAAGTGGCACAAAATCTGCGGTTTTAATTTCAGAACTTTCTATTCCCGATATGTGACAATTTTTTTCGTAATTTTCGGAACAGAAACTGAGAACAAAAATGAAAACTACTCCGCTCCCAAACTCTAAAGTAAACTTGACAGAATTCAAGATTTCAGCCCCACACCCTCCCGAAATCCCTGCCTTCAAGAGATCCCCTCTCACATTTTATGTAAGTACCCCATCAGAGGGGGTGAATGAAAACACGATACCCATCTTAGCCCTACATGGCCATGGAGAGATGGGCCAATCTGCCTATCTAAAATCTTTGCATGAAAGTGTAAGTCAAAAACTGAATGCCCTAGTCATTTCAGTAGAATATTTGGGGCTCAAGTTGCTTCGTTCAGGAAACCCCACGCATATTCTATTGGATGAATGGTCTCTCAAAGAAACCAACTATAATTTAAGATTACAGGGCATGCCTCCTATTTCTCGAAATGTTTTGAAAGAGAAGAATCCTCTGCAGGTCTTAATCCAGCTACTAAAATCCTTACCTCTCAAATTAAACTCTCCTTTAAGGCCTATTCCCTGCATCTCAGCACGTTTTCTAGATGATCATTATGATTTTGGAGTAGTGCAGACCTTGGATTGCCTTTGGGCCGTCAAAGTCGCCATGGATCTCCATCCTAATATTGATTGGTCTCGCTTGAGTGCAGCAGGACTAAGTCATGGTGGATATTTAGCAACACAATGCGCGCGCTTTGCCCCCAATACTTTTTCGCTCATTGTGAATGGATATGGTTGGGTGAAACCTTATTTGCCGTGGATGCTCCGAGAAGATAATGGCCATCACAAAGAACTGGGTGGGATCTCATTTGTTACATTTATTGATAATTACTGGAGATTGGAAGCCGATCATCCTTTTTTTCTTTCCCCAGGTCGATTACAGATTCGTACTCAAAATAGTCAAGATCAGCTATCGCAGTGGAAACAGCAACAAGAAGGGTCTGGTCCGCTGTTTATTATGACTCAACAAATAAACGACGAAAGGCACCCTCGGGCAGAAAAAGAAGAATTAATCTTACAAATGAATGTGGCTGGGTTTAATCTGAAATCTTATCTCAATCCTCCAGAAAATACTCCTTACCGTTCTCTACTTCAGGGAGATAAAACAAGCTTTAAGGGGCTAATCTACGATTTCATCACAGCAGAAAACTTACAGCCTACCCGAATCATTAAATCTGATTTTGACCGCAAGAGTGTAATTTCTTATCGATGTAGAAATATTCAATACGAAATTGACTATACAGAAGGGCTGCCACGGCTAAAGACATATCAAGTATGACGCTAATGAAAACTCGGTAAGCTGTAAAAATAACTGTGGATGATTGTACAACGAAAATGAGCAAATCTTTCAACAAAAACCGGATGTCATCAAATCGACTTGGGTATAAAAATGCACATCTCTAAACCTGTCCAAAATTTTGATAGGAATAACATAGCAACTAGATCCGTCAAACTTTTAGTGAATGGGACAACTCAAGGGCTCGAAGTCACTGTCTCTTCACAAAACCAGCCTCTTGAAAGCTACTCTCTTCAAATGGATCAAGGGAAAGTCACTTATCCTATCCTTAGCGCTTGGCTGATCACTTGTTTGAAATCTACATTTATCCATTCAGAACCCGATGCTGGAATTGTCTTCCAAACTATACAATATATAGACGTACCCCCCTCTATCGATATTGAGAAAATTTGGAAGTTTGTTGCTGACATTGTTCTGGTCACCCAGGCTCAAAAAAAGAAATGGAAAAATTTGATAGCCCTCGATCAAAACTTTAATGGTCATCTCTTCATCAACAATGGAGACCCTTCACAACTTTCAAGATTATTTGAAAAATGTCAGGAAAAATTCGGCGGTAGGGCTTTTTTTCATGACATGAAATACTTGGGAAACCAAGAATTTGACTGCTTTAACATTCAACAATTACTGGATTTTATTCGAAAAAATGGAGTGAAGCACCTTTATTTTAGAACAAGCATTTTTATTTCTCATCATTTAAAATTAGAAAAAATCTACCTTCCTGCCGTCTTAAAATGGGCAGGAATAAATTATACGGTCTTGGATTGTGACACCCATAATGAAAACCTCGGCGGAGGCTATTATACTAAACTTTTTTTGGGTATTGAAGATTCAAAAAGATTCTCCTGTCTACCTCACCTCGATAAACCTTGGGATGATTATTTTAAAATTCCTGTTCGATACCATTCTTTAAATCATCTAGAACCCATGCAAAGCGAAATGCATTCGCTCAATCCTGACTTTAAAGCTATTCTCACTTCTCATTCCAGAATCCGAGAAGTCATTCAACATTTGAAACCTGCTCTTCTCCTTCTAGAATATAGCAACAGCAATAACCTCTTATATGATTTTCAATTCCTCTTTCATGCCCTCTATTATTTACTTCACTTCGAATTCAATGGAGGAACAATTCAAAAGCTGGAACTCTCCTATAACCTCAGCAAGGCTTATTACAATATCGTTAATCTTATGAAGTATGAGCTACTAGAAAATATCAATTTTGACGGGAAAATAGAACTGTTTGGCGACGAGGGGTGGGCAGAACTTTTTCCTCAATATTATCAAAACAAATATATTAAACCCCTAGAAAGAAAAGAGCTCATTAAAACCGGCGACTACTTGTATCTAATACCTGCATTCAATTATTCCTATTATGAAAATAATCCTGTTTTTGGGGAGGTATTGAATATGAACTACCCTTACCTCTCTTTTCCTTCTATTGTTCAAGATGAGCAAACTTCAGGGTTTAAGCATTTGGAATTTTCTACTTTTGAAGAGATGAACCAAAAAATAAAAGGTATTCATACGATACTCCAGGATCATCAAGAAGAAATCTCCACGTCTCGCAAGCAATTGAAGAATTTTAATGCCATTTGTACTCAGGAAACCGAGGAAGCCATCTTTTCTGAAGCTCTACCAAATTATTTAACTTACGAAGACGCAACACAAAAAAGCCAGCAACAATTTGAGAAATTACTGATGCCCTATTTATCTGAGAACTCTCAAAGAATATTTGAGTGTTTTGAACGCTTCGTCCGTAAAAATTACGACAATTTTAAGATTCAAGAATCCAAATTTGCTCAGAGGAATTATATAAAAAAACTGCTGAAAATTATGTGAGAGTTTGGGCAATAACCAAATTTGATTTTGAACGTAAGAGCCAAATTTTTTATCAATGTGGAAATATCCAATACGAAATTGACTATACAGAAGAACTTCCCAAGCTAAGAGCATATCAAACATGAGGACATCCATGCAAAAATTGCCGGGCAAGAGGCCCTCTTCGCCTATCCCCTGAAAAAAAACCGTTTGAATATCGATTCTTATGAAACCCTCCAAGTGGCACAAAATCTGCACTTTTAGCCAATGGGTGCTTTTTTATAGCAGTGCCATTTCTCAATGAGGTTAAAAATGGAAATATTGACTACAGACACTCAATTTCTGCCAAATTCAAAGCCCACCTTAAAATCAATCAATGCCCTTCAATGGCTAGGACTTTTAAATAATACACTAGAAGATACGCAAGCCAAGAGCTTTGGGCAAAGCTGCTCTTTGATGGAGGCTTTTCGTGAGGTTTGTATTTTGCTTCATGAAGCCAAGGCCCATGACCATGCCGTCTGGTGGGCAGCCAATGGAGGCAGTGTGAGTTTGGCCTCGCATTTTGCCCAGGATCTTTTCAACAAACATCGCATTCGCTCGATGGCTTTTACCGATGCCGCTATGCTCACCTGTCAGGCCAATGACTTTGGTTACGAAGATGCCTATGCGCGGATGCTGGATGTGTTTGCAAAAGAAGGGGATATTCTTGTTGCTATTTCCAGTTCTGGAAAATCAAAAAATATATTGAAAGCCATCGAAAAGGCCCAAGACAAGCATCTAAAGGTAGTAGGATTCTCCGGTTTTGAAAGTACAAATCCTCTCTTTAAAATTTCCTGTGAAGCCTCTTTCTTTCTGGATTCTAAGCTTTATGGAATTGTGGAAACCGGGCATGGGGCCTTGTTACATGGATTGGTGGAGACTTTGTAAAGGACAGTTAATGAATAATTTCTCTTATGATCTTGTCATCGTTGGAGGCTGTGGCCATGCCGGTTTGCCTTTGGCAGTTTCCTTTGCCGAAGCAGGGCTCAAAGTCTGTGCCTATGATATTAATCAACAGGTAATTCAGGAGATCAGATCGGGTAAAATTCCCTTTGTCGAAAATGGGATGGAAACTTCGCTCCCGAAAGTTTTGGAAAAAACTTTTTTTCTTTCTGCCGATCAAAAGGCTCTTCAGCAGGCCCCTGCCGTGATAGTCACCATTGGAACCCCGATCGACGAGCATATCAATCCTCAATTTACACCTTTGATGAAATTCATCCGTGAGGTAGAGCCCTTATTGAAGGATTCTCAAACTCTGATCATGCGCAGCACGGTATTCCCTGGCACCATGGAAAACATTCGCAATTTCTTTGAAGAAAAAAAGAAAGGCGTCTCGCTGTGCTTCTGTCCGGAAAGATTGGCTGAAGGAAAAGCCTTGGAAGAACTGAAATCGCTCCCCCAAATTGTCAGTTCTTTTGATGGACGCGGCTTGGAAACGGCTTCCCTGCTGTTTAGAAAACTCACTGAGAAAATAATTCCCCTGAACCCCCTGGAAGCAGAGCTGGCAAAGCTCTTCACCAATACCTGGCGCTATATCAAATTTTCAATTGCCAATCAATTTTATCAAATGGCGGAAAGCAGCGGGGCCAAGTTCTATAAAATCTGGCAGGCCATGCGCGAAGACTATCCGCGAGCCCAGGATTTTCCAAAGGCCGGTTTCGCCGCAGGACCCTGCTTGTTCAAAGATACCATGCAGCTTGCCAGTTTCTACAATCACAATTTCTTTTTGGGACATGCAGCCATGTTGGTTAACGAAGGAATGCCCGACTACATTCGCGACCAACTGAAGAAACAGGGAAGTCTTCGAAAAAAGAAGATTGGAATTTTGGGGATGACCTTTAAAGGCAATATGGACGACACGCGCGAATCCCTTGCCTTTAAGCTCCGGAAAATTCTGTTGTTTGAGGGAGCACAGGTTTATTGTAGCGACGAATATTGGAAGGGAGACCGCTTTGTAGAGCCGAATGAATTTCTGAGCAAAGAGGAATTGCTAAAACAGTGCGACATTGTCATCATCGGCGCACCCCATGAAGGTTATCAATCTTTGAATTATTCCGGTAAAACATTAATTGATATCTGGAATCATATACCATGAAAATTCTCTATACCGGCTCTGCGGGGTTCATCGGAAATTACGTCGTACGCGAGTTGATTGAACACGGGCACCAAGTCGTTGGCATCGACAACTTCTCAAAATATGGAAAAATCAACACCGATGTCTTTGACTCCAAGGATTATCAATTCATCGAGGGAGATGCCAAGGATGTCAGGGTGATGAAGGAACTTGCATCGGATTGTGATCAAATTCTTGCCGGTGCCGCCAAAATTGGGGGGATCACCTATTTTCATGAATTTGCCTATGACCTGCTTGCTGAAAACGAAAGAATTCTAGCCAGTACTTTTGATGCAGCCATCCACGCCTTTCAGAAGGGAAAATTAAAAAAGATTAATGTGCTTTCTTCTTCCATGGTATTCGAAAAAGCGACCGTATTCCCGACTCCTGAAGGTCATCAAAAAGAATGCCCTCCTCCCTTTTCTTCTTATGGATTTCAGAAACTCGCCTGTGAATACTTTGCTGAAGCGGCTTGGGAACAATACAAACTTCCCTATACCATTATTCGACCTTTCAATTGCGTCGGAATCGGCGAGAAAAAAGCCCTCTCCTCCAAGAAAATAATGAGTGGAAATGTTGAAATGGCCATGAGCCACGTGCTTCCCGATCTGGTCCAAAAGTTACTCAAGGGACAAAAACCTCTACATATTTTGGGGGATGGTAATCAAATTAGACATTACACTTATGGAGCAGATTTGGCACGAGGCATTCGACTCTGTATAGAATCTGACCAAGTATTCAACAATGATTTTAATCTCTCAACCACAGAATCCACAACAGTTAGGCAATTGGCAGAATTGATTTGGAAAAAGATACGTCCAGGTGAAGTGCTACAAATTGAGTCCGATCAAGCCTATCCCCATGATGTGCAAAAAAGGGTTCCAGCGACTCACAAGGCAAAACAAATCCTTGGATTTGAAGCAAACACCCCTTTGGAATCTGTAGTTGAAGAAATCATTCCCTGGATTCAAGAACAGATTCAACGAGGCACCATATAAGATGTAACTCAGTGCCCTTTCCCAGCCTGTGCCTTCTCATTTTTCAGCTTATCCAACTCCAAAGAATCACCCTCCGCATCTCCTTGAAAAATAGACTGGGCTTCCATTTGAGACTTCAGTTCTTGCCTTCCCTTCGCTTTTTCATCCTCAACAGGGGCCACTGGCTCTGCAACTTTTAATTGAGTAGCTTGAGTATTTTCCTGAACGTTTCTGGGTTGGAAGTGTATTTTTTCACCCTGGACTTTCTCATTCTTCAACTTCTCCAATTCAAAAGAATCGACGGCATCTCCTTGAAAGATCGACTTGTCCTCAAATTGAGGTTGCGGCTGTGGCTCCTCCTGCTTTTTTATCGTTTGTTCATTCTCAATGGGAATAACCTGCTCAACGGCCTTCAATTGACTAGACTGGGTATTTTGCTCAATATTTTTGGATTGGGGCTGTAGTTTTTCAGCCAGGGCTTTCTCATTTTTCAGCTTCTCCAATTCAAAAGAATCGGTCTCCGCATCCCCTTGAAAGATGGAGTCGTTTTCTAATTGAGACTTCTGTTCCTGCTTTTCCTTCAACTCTTCTGCCCCATTGGGCACAATTTCCTCGGCAGGCTTTAATTGAGGAGTTTGTGAATTTTCCTCAGTCTCTTTGGGTTTGGGAGGAAGCAGAACCACTTCCACTCGGCGGTTTTTATCGCGGCCTTCTTCGGTATCATTGGAGGCAATCGGATGGTACTCCCCAAAACCCACGGCCTCAAAACGCGCAGGATCCAAATTGTGATGATTCACAAATTCTTGAATAACACTCACTGCACGCAAGGTGGAAAGGTGCCAGTTGGAGCGTGAATCTCCCCGATTGTCGGTATGCGCTTCCACCCTTACCGAATTCCCCTCGCGCTGCAAAATTTCTCCAATGTCCTTCAGCACCCCCATGGCGGCGGGTGTAAGACGATCTGATCCTGCCTCAAAAGCTCCGGAACTGGTCACACCAATCACAATACCCCGGGCATCCAAACCCACATTCACTTTTACATTTCCCCCCCTCTTGTGGATCTTCAGCATCTCGATGACTTCTTGATGAATCCGCTCCATCGCATTTTGTTCTTCGGTTGGAACCCCGGTTCCCTCATTCAACTCGGGATTTCCCAAGGGTAGATCGGGTCGCTCATCTTTTACTCCAATCAGTACGGAGGGAGCCATAAAGATGGGGGTTCCTTCCTCTATCCCAATTTTGGTCTTTTTTACAGGGGCATTGGATACCGCGGGATCGGCTATAAGATTGAGTTGTCCACTCGTTTGGTTAAAAAGAGAAAAGGTGGAAAAGGCTGCTTCAATCGCCAGGGCTATTTTCTTGGTTTTACTGCGATCTACCTGTGAGGCAGAAAAAAGTACGACGAAAAAAGCAAACAGAAGAGTAATGAAGTCGGCATAAGAAATAAGCCACCTTTCATGATTGACATGCTCTTCATGTTTTTTCTTTTTAGCCATATTCTAGGCTGCCTTTTCGCCTGTTGCTGCAGCTTGTGGCTTGGCTTCTTCAGTTTTTTCTCCAAAGAAGATTGAAAGTTTATCCTGAATCACACGAGGATTGACCCCCTCGACAATGAGCATGACTCCTTCCAAAATCATTTCTTTAATAACCATGTTTTTCTTGTTTTGCAGGGCAAGCTTTCCGGAAGCAGGCAAAAAAACGATGTTCGCAGCTGCCACACCGTAAATGGTGGCAACAAAGGCCACCGCAATTCCACGCCCTACTTCCTGGATATCTTCGAGATGCCCCATAACCTGGATGAGCCCCATAACGGCTCCGATAATTCCAATGGTGGGAGAATAGCCCCCTGCACTTTCCCAGACCTTGGGGATCTTGGCCTCATCTTCCTCCATGTAAGAAAGCTGCATCTCCAGAAGTTTTTGTAATTCCTTAGGATCCGCACCATCGACGGCCATCATGATGGCTTTTTTAAAAAAGGGGTCTTGAATGTTCTTGGCATCGGCCTCCAGCGAGACCACACCATCTTTACGGGCCTTTGTCGCCAGCTTGATGATTTCTTCAATAATCGCCTCGGGCTTCATGGGGTCTGGCCTGACAATCTTTATGAAGCCTTTCATCGCAAGAATAAATACGTCGAGTGGAAATGAAACAAGCAGCGCTCCAAAGGTTCCCCCAAAGACTATCATCGCCGCAGTGGGCTGCAGGATCTGCTTTATATTCCCACCTTCTATGAGAAGGCCCCCCACAATACCTGCTAACGCAAGTACAATACCGATAATAGTCGCTAGATCCATAGAGAAACCTCTCCATAAAAAGATGCTTACCTAGGGTAGACGGTAGTTTTTGTGGGATCTTGAGTTTTTTTTTGGGGGAAGATAAGGAAAGCGAGTGGTCTCAAATTCTCTTCACCAAAATTTTTTCCGCCACCGCATAACCTTGTTTCTCCCAGAATTTGAGCCCCATTGAATTTCCTTCGGCCAGGTAGAGTTCAATAGCATTCAAACCCCTACTTTTAAACCAGGCCAGACCTTCCTGATAAAGGGATTTTCCTACGCCTTTTTGACGAAACTCGGGAGAGACATAAAGCCCATTCAGATAACCGATACGCGAGGGATCTTCTGCCAAACAGGTTTTTAGCAGACCTAGAAAATATCCAATTTGAATTCCCTCCCATTCTGCAAGGAGGAGACAAGCCTCTTCCGTTTGAGCGAGGAGTGTTTCTAGGGAAAACCTCAATTCCTCAATGCGCGAAGGATCTATTTTCCGCCAGGCAAGCAGGGGATGATGATGATTCTCTTCGGCCAAGGCCTTGGTATAGTTTTGGAGAAACCAGTTAAAGTCCTCTTTCCAGGAAGGAGAAGAAAGGAAGACGCGACGGGTGCATGTTTTCCCTTTCATAAGAATCTATCATTTTCCATCAAGAGTTAAGGTCCCAATGATAGAAAATAAACGATTGGAACTGGCATAAACCAATCTCAAGGCGGTTTCTTTGGTCATCAGATTAGTGGTGGCCTGGTCAATACTGACATCCTGAACATCCGATAAACTAGACAGGGTATTCAGCCTGTCTTGAGACAAGGAAGACTCCACTAAATCGATTTGTTGGGTGCGTGCCCCTATGTCTGCACGGGCCTGATTGATCTGATCCAGCCCCGAATCAAGTTGGGGCAGAAGCGACGTGATGGCTGTTAGATCTCCTGCACCCACCGCCGTTTGCAGGCTATCCAGGAGAGCAAAAAGATTCTGCCCCCCTCCCGTTCCGGTGAAAATTTTTGCCCCATCCGAATTCACTTGAACTTGCAAAGTACTATTCGCCTGAACATTTATCGCCGTCGAGTTGCCATTGAAAATTGTGGGAACCCCCGAAAAAGGCAGCGTGCTCGTTGCCGTCCCTCCGAAGATGTACTGATTGTCATACTGGGCATTTCCATATCCCACAAGTTGGGTCTTTAAATTGCCCAGTTGTGTTGACAATTGATTAAGCGTCGAAGAAGAGATGGTGGAGTTGTTGGCCTGCAGGGCGATGTCCTTCACCTGCGACATCAAATCGTTCACACTCGTCAATTGATCATCGGCGAAGGAAAGTTTTAATTTCGCCGTTGTCAGGTTACGCTGATACTGATCATTGTTGTTCACATCCTGTTTCAGGGAGAACAGACGCGAGATACTGGTGGGGTCATCCGACAGGTTATTGAGGCGATACCCCGTCTGAACAGGAACGGAGGCCTGTTCATACTCGCGCTGGACCTTGGCAAGGTTATTCGCAATAGACAGATTGAAGGTATTGAATGTTAATCGACTGACAGCCATATTATTTTCCTAGGTTAATGAGGGTATCAAACAAAGTACTGGCAATGGACACCAAACGTGAAGCCGCCTGAAAGGCTGCCTGATATTTGAGGAGATTTGTCTGCTCTTCATCCATCGATACCCCAGAAATTTGGTCTCGTTGCGCCTGGGCTTGCTGAAATACATCATCGGAAAACTGGGCATTGGACTGGGCACTTTTCCCATCGCTTCCTACCTGAGCCAAAAGATTTCCATAAAAGGCCCCAAAGGTTGTACTTCCACTACCAAAAGCAACGTTTGAACTGCTGAGCGCAGACAATTGTAAGGCCATATCATTTCCACCCGGTACTCCCCCCGAACTTCCTGACGCCGCAATGGCCCGGGGATGCCCATCGACCACGGGATCTAAAGCAATCGAAGCCGCAGCATCCGTGCTGCTTGCCAGATTGGTGAAAAATCTTTGGTTGTGATTCCCATCCAGATCATAACCCGTCGTGTGCAAGGTATTCACGGCACCACTCAGCCGGTAGGCCAATTCATCCAGGTTGCTTTGGTAAGCAGGAATATTTGTATCGCGCACATCCATCAATCCCTTGATGGCACCTGTTTGGAAGCGACTGCTGATATTGGTAGACGCAGCGCCTGGGGAGGGGGTGAAGTTAATATCCGACAAACCAGCATTCCCCGCGTTGGGCAGGGTGGATAAAGTAGCGGTGCCCGTATCGTTCACCAGCAACATGCCATTGGCAATGTAAACCTGAAAGGTTCCACTTCCATTCTCCACGGTGCTTACATCGGTCAGTCCCGAAAGCTCCTGCACCTTTGCATTACGCTCGTCTTTAAGCGTCAATGCGTCTGGCGCATCATTAATTTTCTGATTCAACTTATAAATATCCTGGGCCAGCGTATTGATTTTATCAACATTGTCTTTGATTTGGGTATCGAGAGAAGTGCGTATATCTTTCAGCCCTTGTGAGAGGCTGTGAAAACGATCAACCATGATGGAAGCCTTGCTGAGTAAGTCCTGACGGGCTCCCGAGGCTTGGGGATCATTGGCGACATCCTGAAAACTGCTGAAAAAATTTGAGAGGTAAGTGGAAAGGCCATCACTGCTCAGTTCGTTGAACAGTGTTCCCGCCTGCGCAATGGAATCTGAGGTTACCTTGCTTTCCGATTGCGTGGAGCTGGTATCCCGCAAGCGAAGCTCAGCAAAATTATCCACAACGCGTTCCACGCTGGTCACACTGGCCCCGCGACCTATTTCAATCCCTCCAACAATCTGTGACTCGTTGGACTGGATAACGACCCGCTGGCGTGAATACCCGGGAGTATTCGCGTTAGCAATATTTTGAGAAGCCACACTGAGGGCTTTGGCGTTAGCGTTTAGAGCGCTAATCGCGGTTTCAAATACATTAAAATCAGCCATAGGTAATTAATGCAACGCTTACACGTTGCGATCCAGTGTCACACGGGAGTTGGAATCATTGAGGATTCCACCCTGACGATCATAACACTGGAACTGCCCCTTTCCTTGCAAACTATCGAGCAACATCAACGACGATTGAATGTTGGCTAAAGAATGAACTAGATACAATTGTTGCGTTTCATTAAATTCTTTTGCCGCTTGGGCAATGGAGCGAATACAAGAGGTTAAATTTTGAATATTTTCTACCCAAGCGGTGTCGTCGATTTTCTCGAGGATCGATTCTAGTTTTGCAAGTTGGGGTTCACCTATGCTTGAAGCCAATTCCTTGAGTTTCAATTGTCGAGTTTTCTCCAAGGCTTCAATTCGAATGAGTTTGTCATTCTTTAAAGTGTACACATCCTTAATTTTCTGGAGATCAAAATCTATAATTGCCTCACGTTCTTCCCGCAGGGCATCAACAAGAGCAACGAGTTCCATTTTCAATTCTTCCAGAAGACCTGTAAATTCTTGTTGAATTATAGAATTCATATTTTCCTTAACTTTAATCTGCTCATTCTCCCTGCAGATATTTCAGTAAGGCACCGGCCACCTCGTGATAATCAGGCTTGTACTCACCCGATTCAATCGCCTGCTTCAGGTAGCTGACGCGATCTACTTTAATATCCGGAAGAGAATCATAATTGCCTTTTAGCGTCTGCATCTGCTGCGACGCCACCGATATATTTATTTGATCCCGCTTACCTCCTGAAGAGTCAATCCCACCTGAGCGAGAACTGGAACGACTTTTTGCGTTCTCACTTTTTCGGGTCTTGACCTCCTTGGGTGTCGCAGGAAGTTCAACGTCATTTATTTTCATAGGGGCCTCCAGTTTACATTCCTTCTCATAGGTTCATAACGGAGGATACCTAAAAAACTTAAGTATTATTTTTAAAAAACACCAACTTCTTGGGATCCACAGCTTTTCCATCTTTTCTTATCTCAAAATGCAGATGAGGACCCGTTGAGCGACCTGTTGACCCCGAATAGGCAATCACTTCGCCTTTTTTCACCCGAGCTCCCACCTTCACCAAATTTTCATCCGCATGGCCGTATAAACTTGTATAACCTTGATCATGTTGGATCATCACTGCATTCCCATAGCCCCCTTTTTTCCCGCTAAACACCACCTTACCCTCTGCAGCCGCTTGAATCGGGGTCCTTTTTGGATAAGCCAGATCCATTCCCTGATGGAATCGCTGATCGCCTTCTAAGGGATCTCCCCGAAACCCAAACCCGGAAGTCACTCGGGCCGCCGGTAGATAAAATTCGGGATTATTAAGCACGGGCGCTGCAAGAGGCTTAAAGTCCTGAGTCAAAGAAGGGGTCATCGGTTTTTTCCCCTTCACGATCATTTCAGCCAGTCCAATTCCATGCGGTGATTTTTCCACCTGATCACTAATCGCCTGACTGAAAAAATTCTGATAAACTTCCTGATTCACCGAATTTCCAAAATCTTCGGACTTGGGAATAGAATCCATGCCCTTTTGATAAACGAAACCCATGTAGTAAGCCTCGAACTTTTTGGCCGCCTTCCAGGCTTGCTCCGTATTAGCTTCTGTAGAAGATTTCTCCTTATCCACGAGAGGATTTGCGGCTACAGAATTTGAAATTTCGTTAAGTTTCGTAAGCATATTAAATCAACACCAACTCCCCTTGCAAAGCCCCAGCTGCCTTGATCGCCTGTAAGACTGAAATCAGGTCTCGGGCACTTACCCCCATCGAATTCAAGGCCTTCACAATTTCTCCAATGCTCACTCCCTGGGGAACAATCACCAATTTTCTTTCTTTGTCATCCGAAACCGAGATGTCGCTTTGGGGAATGATGGCGGTCTCTCCCTGACTCAGCGCATTCGGCTGAGACACCTGATAACTTTGATCGATCCGAATATTCAGACTGCCATGAGAAACTGCCACGGTGGAGATGCGCACGTTTTCACCCATCACCACCGTCCCTGTGCGCTCATTCAAAACCACGCGAGCAGTGCTATCGGGCTGAATCTCCAGGCTCTCCAGTCTTGCTATAAGCCCAACGACTTTATCCTGATACTCCCCAGGCACCTGGATACTGATAGAACCTGAATCTCCTGCATTGGCATATTTCCCTTTGAGATTTTCATTTATTTTCTGGGCAACGCGTGTGGCCGTCGTAAAATCGGGTTGATTGAGGGCCAACACCAACTCGGTACTTTTATCGAGGCCGAAATCGACTTCTTTTTCGACAATCGCTCCCCCAGTAATCTTGGCGACCGTTTGATGATTGGTCTTGACCACCGATCCCCCGGCCGGGGCTTCGGCCGTATAGCCTCCCACCGAAATAGGTCCCTGGGCCACGGCATAAACTTCCTGATTAGCCCCGCGCAAAGGCGTCATGAGCAAGGTTCCCCCTTGAAGACTCTTGGCGTCTCCAATGGAGGAAACCACCACATCCACTGTGGATCCCATCTTCGAAAAAGCAGGCAAGGTGGCCGTCACCATCACTGCCGCAACATTTTTGGATTGAAAACGCGACACGTCTGTCCCAATTCCCATCTTAGCCAAAACCTCTCCCATGCTTTTCCTCACCACCTCGGAACTGGTACTATCGCCAGAAGAATCCAGACCCACCACCAAACCATAACCAATGAGCTGGTTGTTTCGAACGCCTTTAAAATTGGAAATATCCTTGATGCGTGAAGCCTGTGCAGAGAAAGGAAATTGAGAAAGCAGAAGCAGTGCAAGAGTGGCTACAAATTTTGTTTTTTTAAAAAATATTTTATTCATTTTGTTTACACTAAAAGGGCCAGATATAATCCAGGGCCCGAGTCAACCAACCTGGTTTTTGTCTTTCAGCCACCACACCAAATCCCGAATAAGTCACTCGTGCATCCGCTATGGCTGTCGAAGCAATCGTGTTGTCTGCGGCGATGTCATAGGGGCGCACCACCCCTTCCACCACAAGGATCTGATCGTCCTTGTTCACACGAATATGCTTGTCTCCCCGGATGACCAAATTTCCGTTGTTAAGTACCTCGGTTACGGTTGCCGTCAGTTTGGCGTACAATTCGCCTTTTTGTTCGGTCGTTCCTTTTCCCTCAAACTTGCTATCCGTTTTTGCCTGAATTAAATTGCTAGGATTAAAGATCGAGGCCAGTGTGGTCAATTTGGTAAAGAGTCCACCCAAGCCACCAATCGTGTTGAGCTGATCATTCTTCTTGCTGGTATTCGTATTCCCCGTATCTTTTCCGCTGGATTGCTCGGAGACAATGATGGTGACGGTATCACCCACTCGCGACGCACGATGGATATTTTCATAGAGACGTGCAGAATAACTGTCTACCCAAAGCGAACCCTGTTTTTTTTCATGATCTTTTTGGGTCTCTCTTGCCTTGTCCCCATTAAAGTAACCCTGCTGATTCTCTGCACTCCGTCCCAGATTCTGGGCCGTCAAGGGAGCCTTCTGCATTTCCACCCCGCAGGCTGGAAGAATGAGCATACTTGACAAAAAGAGGACAAAGGAGAGATTGCTCCCCGATATTTGACAAGTGGGAATAAAATGTCGAAAAAGCCTCAGGAGCGCGGCGGACATGAACTTTTGCGGCGTTTTATCTAAAAAAAGTAGGGGAATAGTTTTCCTGGGAGCAGGCTCTGAGAGAACAGTTGCTAAAGAACTCTCAGGACGTACGTATTCCCCTACTGGAGGCGACGCTTTGAATATTTTTTTCATCATTGAACCACCTCAACTTCGGTTGAACTCAATGTTTTTGCAGTAATTTCTTTTTTAGTATCCAGATTTTCGACCAGCACCATCTCCCCATTTCCCAACACCTCTTTCACACGCGCCAAGGTTTGGATTTGAAACTGGGGGCTACGCTTGACCAAGCTGACCAAGGCTCCTTTTTGCAGAGACGTTGCCTTTTGCAGATATTCCCGCCGTAAAAGTGATCCCACTTCGAGACCTTGAGACAAATTCCAATGGGCATCTTTTAATTCGGACAAGCCTCTCACCAAGCCCTGTATACTTTCGAGGTCTTGTTGTTTTTCTTCAAAATCTTCGGGGCCAATACTTTGAGAAGGCATCAGCGCCTTCTTGGCAAGAAGCACCGAACTGCGAATCAAAACCTTTGCAGTGAATTGGGAACTCTTCAAAATCTCCCCGTTTTGACCCAGAAAATTGGCCTTCACATAGGGAGAAGTCAGTTCCACTTGCAGGCGAGAAAAACCGTCTGGGGCCGGCAAGTCTTCGGGAACTTCACTAATTTCCAGCAGAATGGATTTGGGTTCTACTTGGTGCATTTCTGCGGCCTTTTGAATCACGGCCTCCCGAATTTTTTGCAAAACCACACTCTTTGGACTCAAGGAGACTTTTTGTCCCGGTGGAGAAATCAATTGAATCTTGTTCAAGGGCGCCCCTACCTTCCCCAAAAAAACCATGACCTGAGCAGCTTGAAGGCCCGACGTGCTCACCGGAGGCAAAACCAGATTCCCATATTTCTCCAGAAGAGCGGGAGAGGTTTTCTGCTTATCCACTACTTCCTTAAAAAATAATCGCTGAGGATCCCCCAGGGTCGAGGAGCTTAAAGAAAGATTCCAGTTTTCGGCACCGTGTAGGGCAGAGCCAAAAAGCAGCAGCGATGAAAATATTTGGATTTTTAGAAATGAATTTTTCATAAAAAATTAAATAATATTGGTCGATGTTTTCATCATTTCATTCGCAGTGGTCATGACCTTTGAATTGGCCTCATAGGTTCTTTGCGCCACAATCATGTTGATCAATTCCTCTGCAATATTGACATTCGAGCTTTCCAGAAATCCCTGGTTGAGCGTTCCCGAACCTGTTTGTCCCGGAGTGACCGCTGTGGCTGTTCCCGAGGCATCGGAGGGAATGAGCAAATTTCCGCCCAAGGCCTTTAAGCCGGAAGGATTTCGAAACAGACTCACTTGCATTTTTCCAATTTCCTGGGCGGCGGTACTGCCCGCCAATATCGCGGTTACGGTACCATCTTTGGCAATCGTGACAGAAGTTGCATCGTTGGGAATAGTAATGGAGGGTTGCACCACATAGCCGGCATTGGTGACAATCACACCATCGGCATTCACTCGAAAACTTCCATCACGGGTGTAAGCCTTATCTCCATTATCCTGTGTCACTTCAAAAAAACCATTGCCTTGAATAGCGATATCCAATTCGCGGTTGCTCTGAGTCAATTCGCCTTCGGTGAAATTTTTATAAACACCCGTCAGATGTGTTCCGCTTCCAAGCTGTATTCCCACTGGAGAAATAGTATTGGCCCCATTTTTTGTCCCGGGCGCTTTTAGGTCCTGATACATCAAATCTTCAAAACTCTCTTTGGAAGCCTTGTAGCCACTCGTGTTCATGTTCGAGATGTTATTCGAGATATTATTCATCTTCGTCATCTGGGCGTCCATCCCGGTGGCGGCAGCATATAAAGCATTGAGAGACATAAAGACTCCTTTAACTGAGACGCCCTAAGGTTGCGGGCGCATCCTGATTCATTTTATCCTGCATTCGGACCACACGTTGATAGGCCTCATATTGCCGATTCACTTCAATCAATTGTGATAAATTTTTGATCGTATTCACATTCGAACTTTCCTGACTTCCCTGAACCACGAAAGGATTTTGAAGTACTTTCGGCTGAGTACCGTTTGGAGCCTGGTAGAGACTGGCTCCCACTGAAGAGAGCTTACTTTTATCGTCAAAATCCACTACCTTCAGCTTGGCGATGGATTCTCCGTTTATGGTAATTTCTCCGATCTTCGAAATATCAACCTTTCCATCCTTGGTAATTTGTATCGGTCCACTTTGCCCAATCACCTGTGCACCCGCAGCAGTTTTCAAATTCCCCGCTGCATCCGTGGTCAAGGCCCCATTACGCGTATAAAAAGTTCCCTGTTCATTTTGAACTTCTAGAAACCCTGATCCCTGGAGTGCCACATCATAGGGATTGTTGGTGGGCACCAAGGCCCCCTGACTAAAATCAATCACCTTTTCGGTTTGGGGAACATAAGTAGGATCTTTCTTTAAGGCCTCTTCCAGCTTGGCTTCAAAACGCAACTGCTCTTCTTTAAAGCCAGTGGTATTTGCATTGGCAATGTTATGAGACAGAGCCTCTAACTGACGCTCCTTCATCCCCATCACCTCAATTGCTGCTTGTACTCCTAAGCTCATAATTTTTCCTTTCAGCGCTTATCTGTGCAAAGCCCAGACCAATTTTGTTTTTTTCAACCAATGAGGTGCTAAGCATTTATAATTCATAATTTATTTTATGAAGATGAAATAAGGATTTAAGAAACCCAAAATTTCTGAGTTACTTTTTTTCCCTGAAAGCAGGGAAATATTTTCCCCGCAAAAGGGCAGAATGAAAGCCTCGTTTAAAACTGCATAAGAAAGTAAAAAGATGCCCAGGGGACTTAGGCCATTCACCTTGGCACTATCATTGCTAATTCATTGCATTATGATGAACTCGCTACCAAAAAACATGACCCTGAAAGATTACTGGGCCCAGGCTCTGCCAGTAAGAAATGTGCAACCCCATAAAGACAAAGCAGAAGGACTTAATGGCAAAAAGGAGATAAAAAATTTCGAGCAAGCCCTTCAGCTTGAGAATGCCTCCCAAGGGAATACAACTCCAGTAAAGGCAGAAATTCAAAAAGCGGTGGAAGATGCCGCCCAGGCTTTCTCTCTGCCCATCTCCCTGCTTCACTCCGTCATTAAGGCAGAATCGAATTTTAACCCCAGGGCAAGTTCTCCGGCAGGGGCAAAAGGGCTCATGCAACTGATGCCTGGAACGGCCAAGGAGATGGGGGTAAAACACATTTATAGTATTGAAGAGAATGTTCGGGGAGGGGCAAAATATTTGAGAAACATGATGGATCGTTTTGATCAAAATGTGCAACTGGCTCTAGCCGCTTATAACGCAGGCCCTGGTGCGGTCAAAAAACATGGTGGAATTCCCCCCTATAAAGAAACACAAAAATACGTTGCAAAGATAATGAAAGATTGCATCCCAAAAGCCTAGACGTTACATTCATTCTCGCTAACGGATCGACATTATAAAAAATAATTCAAAAACGACTCCTTTTTTTATGAATTTTTTCATTTCTTTTTTTGTCTTTATCGTTTTTCTTTCAAATTTATCCCTACCGAATAAAGCCTGGGGGGCCGAGCGAGCAGATTTTTCATTGATCCCCATCCTGAAAGGACAAGAAGAAATTTCTTCCGTCTCACCCAACCAGGATGCCCCTCTGGCTAAGGATTATCCACTTTATCCTGCTCGATTAAAAATATTCATGCCTTCTTACGACTGGAAAGAGTTGGGCCTGGTAGAGTTTGATTTCACCTACTACCCGAATAAACAACAGGCAAAGGTCTACGAAAACCTCATTGAACGCATCAATAGTCTCATTGAAAAACACGACCCCAGTTTAAAAATTAACCACTATTTTTTCAAAGCGAATCTGCTTCATGCCTTAAGCAACATGGAGTCTGGACGAGAAGATAGCCCCCTGGCACTTGAAGCCAGAAATGCTTACATCGATGCCCTCTCGAATTTTCCTGAATCCAGCGAATCCCTGCTGGGAACTTACCATCTTTGCGTTTTGCTGATAAAGCTGAAAGAGTACCGCGAAGCCACTCTTCTGGTGAATCGCCAGGAAGAAAAATGGACTCCCATCAAAGAATGGTCCGTTGCTTTTCGGACCGTCCTCATGGAATCTTACTTTCTAAGAAAACGATTTATCCGTGCTGAAGATTTTTTTTGGGTCGTCTCTTCCAAAATCAATGAAGAAGATCTGACCGCAGATTTTGCCCTACGCTATGGAGATTGCCTGTTTATGCAACAGCAATTTTCGAAGGCTGTAGAATGGTACAAACATGCAGAAAGATTTCTCGATTCAAAAGAAAGTTCCATTGTTCCCTATTCGAAACTCTATTATGCAGAAGCCTTGTTTCAAATAGGGGAATCGGAACAAGCCCTAAAAATTTTCAAGGAAATTCAAGAAGCCCCTTTTCATCAATCGGTCAAAGACTACATCGAATATCATATCCTCCAAATGGAATTGAAGAACACAGGTCAACTGGCCCTTTATGAGGATAAATTTAGAGACTTCCATCCCGTGGCCCCTTCCTCCAATCTGGAAAAAGCCCTCGCGGTGCAATCCGCCCGTCTAGTGCTGAAGTTAGGACTGGAAAAATACTACCCCGATTCTATCGAGAAAATGGAAAAAATCCTTACCAAAGAAGGTTCTGAAAACTACAGGGAGGAGGCCTTGTTTTTACAAAGCCTGCTTCGTTGGAAAAGCAATCAAAAAGAAGTGGTCTATGAAACCTGGAAAAACTTGGCTCATAGCCACTCTTTTCAAGATGCAAAGGACAAGCTGGTTTCAGAAATGTCCGAACAGATAGTAAACCTTTTGCTCAAGGAATCGGAAGGATACAGAGAAAATGGCGAATACACCCGCCTCCTCTCTCTGCTGGACAGTTTGGAACCCATTGTCGAAATTGCTCCGGCCACAGAAAATAAAATAAAACTCCTTCTTGCTGCAGCGAATGCCTACACCGAAATTGAAATGATCACCTCGTCCAGTCGTCTTTTGCAAAGGATGCTCTTCGAATATGACCTCAGCCCAGATTTAAAAGTGGAATTAGCCCTGGAGCTGGGAAGGAACTATGCCTTGCTGGGAGAATTCGATTTGCTTGCCCAAATTCTTTCCTACGTCCATGACATTCCCAGCCAGGAAAGAAGCCAGAAACTTTATCTCCTGAACCAGGCCGCCTTGGCTTTGAGTGAAGGGAACTACCTGCAGTGTAGTCAGAGCTTTGATCATTTATTAAAAATAAAATTGAGCGCCTACGAACTTTACAAGTATGCCATTCAGGGAACCTCCTGCGCCCGATATGCGGGATCGCTCGCTCAGGCGGAACGTTTCCTTTCTCTACTCCCGACAGATCCCAGTATCTGGGATGAAACCACACCTGAAACCAATCCAACTTCTGTTTCCAGGCTATTGGAAGCCCTGCAAAAAAGGGCCTACTTTGAAAAACTGAGCCTTCAGGTGGACCAAAACCACTCTGCAGAAACCCTGGCGGAATACGAAAAACTAAAACCCAAAATCAGGCTCGAGGATATCCCGCTGGATACCATTTTTCAACTACTGCGGGCCTATCAAAAAAATGGCCAAAATGATCAGGCAATGGAGTTGTGGAAAAATTATAGCGATAAGACTCAGGGCGATTGGGCGAAGATCCTGAATCCCGAATACCCGCAGCTGCTCAACTTTTTTGGGGATCTGGAATTGATTCCTCGTGCTTGACGGTTCTGTTTTTAACTATTGAATAAAATTTTAAGATCATACTAGGGGAAGGCTGTGAAAATTCTAGTCGCTGACAGTCAAAAAATTACACGACGCATCCTCCTGAGCAATCTGGAGAAATATCCCTTCACGGTTTTGAAGGCATCGGATGCCCCAGGTCTTGGAATTTTACTCCAGCAGGAAGCAGACTTGCTTTTTTTGGATGTGAGTCTGCTGGACAAAAACATTTTTCAGGCCCTCGAAAAAATCAATCTCGAACAACCCCAGCTGAGAGTGGTGTTACTGGCCTATCCGGAGGATCTCAAAAATTGTGAAGAGGAATTGAAGAACAGGGAAATTCAAATCTTGTACAAACCTTTTGACGAGAAACAAAGCAACCAGCTCCTAGAAAACTTACTCTCCGAAGAAGGCGGTGAAAAAAAAGAAGAAGAAACTTCAAAATATTACGACATCACCACGCTGCCCAGTGTACAAAGGAATCCGGCCATGAAAAAGGCGGTAGGCTTTCTTTTACAAGTGGCAGACAGCGATATTACGGTGCTCATCTCGGGGGAATCGGGTGTCGGAAAAGAGATTTATTCCAGGACGCTGCATCGACTTTCCCGTCGCAAAAACAATTCTTTTGTGGGAATCAACTGCGCTTCCATCCCAGGCAATCTGCTCGAATCTGAACTTTTTGGTTATGAACGTGGAGCTTTTACAGGTGCCATTGCCAAGCGCATCGGTAAATTTGAAATGGCCCAACAAGGCTCCTTGCTTTTGGATGAAATTACCGAAATGGACATACAGCTGCAAAGCAAGCTGCTACGTGTCATCCAGGAAAAAGAACTTTACCGCGTGGGGGGACATCAAAAAATTCGCCTGGATGTTCGTCTCATTGCAACTACCAACCGGGATTTAAAAGAATCGGTGAAAAATAAGGCGTTTCGGGAAGATTTATATTATCGACTCAATGTTATTTCTGTGCGCATCCCTTCCCTTCGGGAAAGACCCGAAGATATCCCTGTGTTGGCAGAGCATATTTTGAACCGCTACAATTCGGAACACCAGGACCGGCGGCTTTACTTTTCCCCTTCTGCACAGAAACAGCTCATGCAATACCCTTGGCCTGGAAACATCCGTGAACTGGAAAATATTTTGATCCGAAGCATCTATCTCAGCTCTGGAAAAACAATTGAGAATATTTGCTTTGATGAGGGGGATGAAGGAAACGGCCTGGAAATGAGGCCTGAAGCAAGATTCAACGAAAAATCGGAAACCAGTTCCAGTTTTGAAGGTTTTAACGTTCCCGTCAGTAGTATCAAGGAGATCGAGCGTCAGATGATCTACAAAGCCCTGGAACACTTTGAGGGAAACCGGATCAAGGCAGCAAGTTCTTTGGGGGTGAGTGTAAGAACCTTAAGAAACAAGCTGAAACTCTATCGGGAGGAAGGCCATTCGCTGCCGGATCACCTCAACCTGGAAGAGAATGAGACAAATTTGGAAAATGAAGAGGCCTCTTCCTTAAATTTTGGAGAATGATTGTTTTTAGTACAATTAATGTATTATGCTAAACTCTTTTTTCACAACTCATGAAGACCTGCAAGATTCAGAGATCCTTTTACTCTTTGCCAAACAGGTACGCCGTGGTTTAGGAAAATTGGAACCCCTTCATCAATATTTATTGGAACAATCCTCGCTGCCACAAGATCAGATTGAATTTCAAAAAATGAAGGAGCTTTCAGATTCGCTGCTGGCAACCACACATTCCCTGATGGATTTTTTGGAGAAGGACAATCCGGCCAATGAAGAAATCCCTTTTAGCCTGAGAACCAGCCTGGGCAAAATCATCCAACTCTACTCCCATCTTTTTTCAGAGAATCAGGGAAGTTTTGAATTTTTGATTCCTCCACTTATTCCCGACACTTTACTGGGATCTCCCGCTCAACTCAAAAGAATCGTGAGCCTGTTTTTCGCTCAGGGACTTGTCTGCAAGGGCCCTGTGTACGGCACTCTCCAGGAAGAGCAAACGCAGAAAGAATCCCTCCATTTCATATTGGAAATACCTGGAAAAGAAATGGACCTCAAATTGGACACGCTTCGTCTGGAAAATTTTCTCTATCAAAAATTGGTTAAAAAAATGGGGGGAAGAAACTGGATTGAAAGTGGCCCAAATACTTTTAAACTGCATCTGGAATTGCCGGTAAAAATTCATCCGCTTGTGGAAGAACCTGAACAAAGACGCTTTAGTCTAGCGGGCAAAAAAGTACTGGTAATCGACTCCCCTTCAGGATCTCTTCAGACCCTTTCCCAACTCATAGAATCCTGGAAGCTAGAAGTCCTCTATACCCCACTGCCTGAGGAAGCCAGAAAGGTCCTCTCAAGATCTACCCAAGAAGGCCCTCCGCTAGATTTTGTCATCGTCGAAAAAGAATTGCTGGGGCAGTCCGCCTTTGAGTGGCTTCTGGAAAAATCGACCGAAAGAAAAAATATACCCTTCATCCTCATCACCTCCAGCCCTGAAAGGGGCGACGCCGCCCTTTGTATTCAACATGGAATCCAGGCCTACTTGACACAACCCCTCCATGGCATAGAGTTGTGGGAGGTGTTGCAACATTTGCTGAATCAGGGCAAGACGGCCTCCAGCCCACTTCTAACACGACATGTTTTGCTTGAACGAGATAGACACTTTAAAATCCTGGTCTGGGATCCAAGAGAAAAAAACCGTGAAAAATTTATGCAGCTCAAAAAACAGGGGCACGCCCTTCACGAATTGAAAGACTCTAACGAACTTCCCTCCAAACTCAAACAGACAGCCTATGATTTGATTCTGATCGACTTCGAATCGTTGGAAGAGGGCTTTAGGATTTCTGACCTGAGAAGTATTGCCAGAAACCAGCGAACCCCCATTATCGGGCTCAGCAGAAAAGGAGCCTTACCAAAAGACGAAGGCTTTGACGCCTTGCTCTCTTCTCCAATCCGGGACGAAGACCTATTCAATCTGCTGGGACAGTCTTCTTGATAGTTTTTTTTCTTTGAAGCTGATTTACAAATTTAATCAGACTCTGCCGAGAGGGTTCTGAGACATTATGAAATGCAATTCCCAAAAGGTAGTAATTTTCGCGGATGCTATGAGGATTGCAGTGAATTACTTCGCAGAGAAGGGAGACACTTTCAAAAGGGTAATCCGGAAAAGTCATCAGGCAGATCAACTTCTCCCCTTTTTCAAAAGGGTGATCGGTTTCCAGATCTAGGCCTGAAGCCGAGATGTGGACCCATTCTTTTTTTGAACGAGGGAGCTTTCGCTTTTTGCTTTGTTCGCTGTACACTGCTTCCATAACCATCAGCAACTCTTCAAAAAATTCTTCCTGTGCGGGTTTTTGATATTGCAGGCGCGAGCGAAAATTCATGAACTTCAATTCGATAGGATCTAAGGATTCCGGAAGTTCCTCTCCGGGAAAGCTAAAAATACGCTTATCCTTGTCCAATTTTTCCAGACGAAGATAGACATAACCCTGCGCCCGGAAATATTGGCGATTATTTGGATCCTCTTGTCGCTTTTCAGGACTCATAAAGACATCTGAAAACTGGAATCGGAGGGAGAATAAAACTTTAAAACATGAGAGAGTTTAGACAACTGGGAGGCCACCTTCTCTTTTTCTTTCTCTAAGGTTTTGCTCAAGGCCCTCATCAAGTTCGAATTCTTTCTCGCCTGTTCCAGCAACTTTTCATTGAGAAGTTTATCTTGCACCGGATTTTTTTCCAATTTTTCCATACTCAATTCACAATGCCCAGCAATCTCTTCGAGTTGTTTCCACGACTGCATTAACTCTTCAATGGGACGCTGTTGAATTTCGCAGGAAAACTGTAGGCCCAAAATATAATAGGTTTCCATCTCGTTCAAAAGATCTCCCGCTACATGAAGAGAAGAGTTTTTCATTAGTTTCTTTCCGCAAGCTTTTGCCAGCTTTCGTGCAGAGGGCTCAAAACAGACAAAACGTTTAAAAAATGTTTGCTGGGATCAGACACCCGAGTAGACTGAACCAATTCCGATACAATGTAGGCATAGAGTCGTTCCAGATTTTTGGCGGGCTCCCCTCCCTCTTCAAGATTCAAGTGGTCCATCAAAGCCGAAGCAATATTCATGGCCTTAATCGCCGCCTCTTTGCATCGGATGGTCTGGGCGGTCCGAAAATATTCCTGGGCCTGCTTCACACGGGTAATCATCCCCTCATAAAGCATCACCATCAACATCTCGGGTTTTGCACTCAAGATACGATCTCGAAGCACATTCTGATAACTTGCCAGATACTCCATATTTCCTCCTGATCAAGGGTTACAAAAGCTGGTTAGCACTACTCGAATAGCTTGTAGTAAAGGCATCCACGGCACTTTGCTGAGACTTCAATTTGCTCATGACAATTTCCAGATTATTAAATTTCGCCTGGAGCTGTGCAGTATAACTGTCGAGTGTTGTTTGCCTCTCTGCGATAAGCTTATTGAGATTGGTAATCTGCTCATCATAGATCTGTTGACGCAGATACATGGTCCCATTCACCTTGGTGGCGGCGTCCATGTAATTATAGATCTTCTTGGCAACACCTTGAGTGTTCGTATCGCCCTGCAACAAGAGCTGTACATCAGTGGGATTGGACTGCAAGGCAGCAGTCAGTTTTGCGGAATCTACGGTTAGCGCACCACTCGAATCGGCAGAAACACCTACCTGCGCGAGCGACTTGTAATTATGCCCCGCAAAACCAGAAGTAAAACTATACATCATACTGTGAAGCTGACTATCCATGGTCTCCAGATTCATGTCTGCACCCAAAGGGCCATAGCTTTGAGTACTGGGATCGTAGGCGACCAAAGACTGTAGGGTGGAATGAAGGGTATTGTAGGCCGTGGTAAAGGCGGTAATTTTGGAAATAATGGCTGCAGTGTCCGACTGCACACTTACTTGAATCGTATCCGTGGTGTTGGTGCCTAACAAACTGAAGCTAACCCCAGAGATCGCAGAGCTAACCGTATTGGTTTTACTGGTGAAATCTACCCCATTTAATTTATAGAGGGCGTTTTGAGGTTGATTGGCAGCTGCAGCAGATGCCACCGCATCTACCGTTAAACTCGTAATCGAAGCCAGATTTTGAGTAATGGCTGTGTCGCTACCCGTATTTTTAGAAGTAAGCACCAATCGATAAGGGCTCGTGCTTCCATCATTGATGATAGTTGCCGTCACACCCACATTTGCATTGTTGATGGCAGCTTTGATTCCATCGAGGGTGTTGTTGGAGGCATCAAGGGTGATGTTGGTCGTACCCCCTTTATAAGTAATAGCCAGAGTACCTGTCCCAAACTGGGTCGTAGAAGTATCAGCCACCCCACTAAAAATAACCCGATCCGGCTGAGCCAGTTGGCTAATGTTTGTGATATTATAGGTTCCATTGACGGCCTTGCTCGAATCGACGCTGATTACAGAAACTGCGCTATCTAAGGAAGAAGTGGCCTTCTTGACGTTGTAGGCGGTATTGGTGGGATCTTTTAAGGCCTGAGCCGCTGAAGTAAAGGCATTCATGGAAGTAGAAAGGGTGCTCAAAGCCAATTTCTTTGCCTGCACGCTTGCCAGGGTACTTTGAGGTCCACTCATTAATTGAGTTTGCCGCGCCTGAGTGAGTTGCGTAATGATTGTCTGAGTATCAAGGCCTGAGGAAAGCCCATTGAAGCTGATGACTCCTGTCCCTGTCGTTGCACCCGCACTTGGAGTTGGAGTCGTAGTTGGAGTCGTACTTGTTCCCGTCCCTGTAACTGTTCCGGCCATATTATTTTCTCCTTCATTTTTCCCGAACGGCATCTTTCACTAAATATTTAGCTAAAATTCAACAAAGATGAATTTATTTGATTATTGTAACAAGTTGTTGGGGATAAAAAAAAGAAATAATGTACAAAATTATTATTTTTATTTTCTGAATTCCCACTTTATTTAACAGGGCTTAACAAGGCTTTCAGTCTATGTCCGCAGAATGCAACTGATCAATAATTTTTGAAAAAAACAAATAGCTTCCCGTACAGAGGTGCTCTCCTCCTTACTATATAAAAAGAAAAAAACAAGGCCGCTTTGAATCAAACGCAGCACCCGCACAAAAATAAACTTAAAGTTTATCGCACTTGTTCCGTCCAATTGGAGTGAAGCGAGAAAAATATCGGATCATAGAAAACGAATTTTCTCAAAAAATAAAAACAGAATTTAACAAGGAGAATTGTCATGGGATTAAGAATTAATACAAACGTATCTGCCCTCAGAGCTCAGAACAATCTGGCTCAAACCGGCAAAAAATTAAGTGCCACGATGGAAAGACTTTCTACAGGTCTTAGAATCAACCGCGGAGCTGATGACGTGGTAGGTCTGTTCAAGTCGGAAGGCTTACGTAGTAATATCCGAGGAATCACCGTCGCCGAACAGAACATTTCCGGTGCCTCCAACCTATTGGGTGTTGCTGAAGGGGGTCTTGCTCAGCTGACAGACCTCACTCAAAGCATTCGTGAAAAAGTGGTTCAGGCGGCCGATGCTACCATTTCCTCTGCAGACCGTTCAAACATTACTACTTCCATTAACGATCTCTTGAGCGAATACAGCCGCTTAGTAGCCGCGTCATCATTCAATGGAATCAAACTCCTAGATGGAACTTTCACTAACAAGGCCTTCCAAGTGGGATCTGGAGCTGCAGATCAAATTAGCACCAGTATTACAAACACAGCCAGTTCTTACATTGGTCAAATAGCCATAAAGACTATTGCTGCTTTCTCTCAGATGACTGCCGTCGCAGTAGATTTTACCAATATTACAACAATTACGATTGGCTCAACTGCCATTGGGGTTTCATCCTTTTCTTCAGATGGTGTATCCAACGTTGAAAGTACCAACAGTGCCATCGCCGTTGCAAATGCCATCAACTCAGTTGCTGGGGCCGCTACAGGTGTAACTGCAACCGCATTAGCTAACGTCGTCACTTTAAATTATTCCAACACTATCAGCGCCGCATTTGGTGGAACCTATAGCTTGGTGAAATTGAATGGGGTAAGCTTAGGTCTGGCAGGAGGCATCAGCAACTCAGACGGAGATGCCCAGACAGTCACGGATGCCATCAATAGCGTTTCCATCCAAACCGGTGTCTCGGCTACGATTGATACCACTGCAAATACTATAGTGCTTAATGCTTCTGACGGAAGAAATATTGACTTCCAATATATAAACTCAAACAACGCTAATGATAGTGCCACTAACTTCATGGGTGTTACTATCTTGTCGCAAGGCTCGGCCAGCAATATTGGATTCCGTTCCAGCGTTCGATTATCCGCTGATAGTTCCTTTACTATAACTGATGCTACCAGCGCATTGCTATCAACATCAGGTTCGGCATTAACCGTTTCACTCACCTCAGCATTGACTCTGAGTACCCTAAACGTTAGCAGTGTCAGCAATGCTCAAACGGGCCTGTTTATTCTCGATAACGTCATTAAACAACTTCAGACAAGGCGAACCGACGTCGGTTCAAAGGTGAACCGTTTCAACACCGCCCTGGCGGAAATTCAAACCCGTAAGGAAAATCTTACCACCGCGGAATCGACTATCCGCGATGCAGATATCGCCAAAGAAACCGCAGACCTTACTTCCGCCCAAGTCTTGCAGCAAGCTGGCACGCAGGTACTTGCGAAGGCAAATAGTCTGCCTCAAATTGCACTCGAACTGCTCAAGAACCTGTAAGCGCGTAGTTCTTAGAAACAAAACGGCATTCCAGAAATGGAATGCCGTTTTTTTATTTCAGTTTCATCCTAAAAAATCCGTTGTTCAGATTATGGAGATGAAGATTATTCCCATCCAAAGCAGCCCCATTGTCAGACTTTCCAGAACCCTAGTTCGAAGAAGGCAAAACAAGATTACTTCAGTAGACAAAAATAAAGAAAGCAGCCTTGTCGCCAAGGTGTTCAGCGAAGATGAACTTTATTTTGAAATGGCCGCGGAAGATCAGGAAGACGCCGAAGGCTATTCCCTATTTTACGGATCCAGTTCTAGTTCTAAATTACTTAAACTTTATCAAAAAATCCTGAAATTAAAATTCCCCTATTTGAGAACCCTGGATATTTATACTTAATTTAAATACTGACCCGTTACCTAATCTCCTCCACCGTATAGCGATGCACCGTCAGACTGCTCGACCAATAATTTTGAGGTAGGCCTGCCTTGAATTTGAGCTGGGTTAAAAATTCTTTCGCGTTTGAAATCTGCTCCCAAACCGAAGGCAAAAAAGTTCCTCGTCTTCTTCCTTCGCTTAAAATAAGTCCGTCTACTCCTACCCGAATTTGTTGGAGCAAGGCTTCTTCTGATTCAAAGTGCATGCGGATGGGGACAGACAAAATGGAAATGGAAATTTCAAGCAAAGGAAATTCTTGAGGGCTGACGGGTTCAAAGCGCGAATCTTGAAAGGCGGCGGCATAGGCATTTTCGGCCACATCCACCACCAGAGGACGAAGGGCCTCGAGCATGCCGATGCAGCCTCGCAACTGTTGCTGAAGATGCAGGGTGACAAAGGTGGCGCGGATTTCCTGGAGTTCCTGGGGAAAATCTTGGAGCTTCACAGCCAGCGGGTTTCCGTGTTCGAGGCCATGAGCAATGGATTTTTTGGCAATGTCCAAAAGAGTATTTTTATTCATAAATCCTTCAAGACTGAAAAGGGGTTAACCAGCTCCGCAGGGATGGATAAAACAGGAAAAAAATAAAAAGTAAATAATCCAATTTCGCCTGTCATAAAAAAACATACCTTTTTGTCATACGAATTATGATAGACTTTTGGAACTTATGCCTATCAACAATCGGCTCGCTATTATTCTATTTGGTATAATTGCTGGGGCGGCGTTTACCCTCAACCTCATTGGTTCACAAGCCTTTCTCCTCAGTGTTACGGAACCTATTTATACTTTTCACATCAGTATTTTCTCGGGGATTTCTCTTTCATTTTTTTTGGCGCATTTTCGATTAAAAAAAATGAAATTTGCCACTTTTTCCATTTTTTCCATTTTTATTTACTCGTTAGCACTTCTTTTACTTATCCTCGTTTTTCACTCTCCTTTTTTGAAAGCCCTTATTTGGTTTTTTCTTGCCTGTTATGGGATCGCATTTTTTCGGTGGATAGGCACCGAACTGGTGATGAATCACTTGGATCCCGCAAGATCCCAGCCCTATTTTTCCTACCTTGCCAGCTCTTTTGAAATTGGAGCCTTGTTGGTTATCATTTTTTTGAAGCTATCCAAATTATCCCTGACACCGGACCAGATGATTCTCACGGAAATTTGTATTTGCCTGAGCCTACTTTTTTTTACAGCGCTTCAATTTTATCCGACCAAAAATATTGAAATTAAATTTTCAAAAAAAATGGATGAGGCACCCATTTTAAAAACGGATATTTTCAAGCATTTAAAAGTTGTATTCCTAGTGGTTTCACTTGGGTTTGGCGCGCTTAAAATTTCGGAAGAATATTTGGTAAAGTTGGTTTTAAAACAGGAGTTGCATTCTTTTGAAGCCATTAAAAATATGACGATGGATTATATCTTTGTTGCAAGTGCCCTTGTCATTCTTGCCAGTTTAACCACAGGGCGTTTAATCCAAAGAAAACGTGTTTCACCTATTCAACTCTTTCACATTCAAATTTTTAGCTTTTTAATGGTGAGCGTACTTGCCTTAGTCACGCAGTCGTTTTATGCCTTTATTTTCCTTGAGATCACCAAACGGGTAACTGAAAATTGCCTTTACCTCCCTTCCAACCAAATGATTCTTTTTTCTTTTGTAGGTCATTTCAGAAACAAGCTTCGTTCTTTACAAAGTTTTTTTTACTATACCGTTGCGGGAATTCCTTTCTTTTTCATCCTTCCTTACGCACAACAGTTGGCTCCTTTGCATCAAAGAAAATTCATTTTAGGAATTATTCTCGCGTGTCTGATTCTTGTTTTTCTTGCTGTCCTGCGATTTAGACGAAGATTTATCCAAACCATGTATCAATTCGTGGAAGCAGGACATAAAACAGCGGCCATTATTGCGGTTCAGGCTTTATCTTTTTTACGCCCAAAAAGTTATCTCAAAAAAATGAAAAACTTGTTGGAAGGAAATCCCAAAAAATTACTTCGAAAAACAATTATCTTAGGACTTGGTTATTCCCAGCATGAAGATTCTCTGGAAAATATAATGAAAGAATTTCGCTCAGACAAAGAAGAGATTCAAATTGCTGTTCTAGATGCATTGAGTGTCTCCCAACAGTATGGGGCCGTTCAATTCATGATCAACGTAATATTAGCCCAAGAGAAAGTAAAATCCCTCCGTGTACGCCTCAACGCTACGGCACTCTTGGTCAATATGTATGGAAAAAAAGCCATCCCCTTTTTATTAAATGGGTTGGAAGATTCGGATGAGCGCCTCATCGCCAACACACTTGAAACTCTTAGTCTTTATAACGACAAGTCCCTTATCCCTTATTTTAAAAAGCATCTCTCTTCCTCTAATAACCGAGTGAAAGCCAATGCCTACATGGGCTTGGCACGCTTCAGAAGCACGTACTCACTGTATTTAAATTTTGTTCAAAAAACTTTAAAAGAACAAACACCCGATTTGCTCGGATCTGTTTTATATATCATCGGACAAGTAAAAGACTTCCGTTTCAAAAAGGAGGTAGCTCAGCTCAGTTCTTCAGCGCTTAGGGACGATCCCATGATAAAAAGATGTCTGGCTTGGGCCCTCTCTCAGCTGAGAGATCCTAAAGGATTTGATCTTTTTGGCGAACTCTTTGAGACTCCTTTTCAAAAAGAGAAGGAAGCACCGTTTATGCATTTTTTTTCCCAACTTCAACAAGAACAACGCTTTGATATAACGAAGCATCTTGTAAACACTCGAGGAACAGATAAAACGTTTATAAATAATATGGGAGATCATCTAAGATATTCAAAATTTGATTTTCACGAGGAAATTGAATATTTTCATTTAATCAGAAGTGCTCAGAAGAAAACTTAGACATGCGTCATTATTTCATCAGAGTAGTTAAGGACATCGACCAGAAGATAATGCGGGGGCCAGTTCCATTCCTTGAATTCCAAATTTCACGACGACGGGATTGCTGACTGTAGCGCCATTGGCGGGTTCTACAATGAATATCTTGGCCCCTGTGGGAGATTTTGCCCTGGGCAAATTGATCGAACTTGAAGGGGCAGTTTAAGTGGCGACGTTTTCTTTTGAATAGCCTGTATTCAAAAGGGTTAAGCTAAGAATTGTTGCAAGAGTAAGTATTTTCGTTTTCATAGAAATAGAAGGCTCCATATCCTACCACCCGATTTTTATCCCCCGCGGTATCGCCCGAATTTCTCAGGGCCAGGGTTTTTACCTGGAGATGTTTTTTTTGAGCCTCCAGTAATAGCCCTCGAAGTGGGAAAAATCCGCAGGCCTGATCGTCTTGTAGTCGTCTCCAATCCAGTTTTTCAATTTTATCCGCCGTGGCACGATCTATTTTTTGAGCGCTTGCGTAATCCAGATAATGACTCAAGTCGGAGCTCACTACAATTAAAGTTTCCTCTCCCCCCCATAATTTTTCCAAAACCTCCGCCACGGCTTCGGGGCTGCTCCAACCCACCACCAGCGGCGTCAGCTTGAAATCTCCCAAGGCCATTTGTAAAAAGGGAAGCTGCACTTCCAGGCTGTGTTCTCCCTGATGGGCCTCGTCCAAGCGAACTACTTGCGGAAGATTTTGAATCAGTTTCAGCTTTTCCTGATCGATACCAATACGCCCCAAAGGAGTTTCGAAATAATCGGCACTGGGGATGGCCAGGCCTTCAAATCCCAAACGGTGTGCCGGCCCTAAAAGCACTACCTGTTGAATGGTATGAGAGAGGGAAAACAAGGTTTTATAGGCCGAAGCAGCAATGGGGCCCGAATAAAGGGTGCCTGCATGAGGAACAATCATGGCCTTGGGCCTTGCTGTGCTGTCAGGGGCCACTTGAAAATAATGACCCAACTCCTCCCTTAATTCTTCACTTTGGGCAGGGTAAAAAGAACCCGCGACCGAGGCTTTTTGAATTTTAATCATAAAATCTCCCTTGTTTTTTGTCTTTTGCTTCTTATCTTGCCAAACATGGCAACTCTTCAGACAAAATCAAGGGACACTTCTTCATGGCCCACAAAATATTGGCATCTCCTGGAGGATGGGCGTGTGCAATGCGACGTTTGCCCCCGGGCCTGCAAACTGCAAGAGGGCCAACGGGGCCTGTGTTTTGTGCGAGCCTGCGAAGGACAGCAGATTGTTTCAAAAACCTATGGTCGATCCAGCGGTTTCTGCGTGGATCCTATTGAGAAAAAGCCACTCAATCATTTCTACCCTGGAAGTTCCATCCTTTCCTTTGGAACCGCGGGCTGTAATCTTTCCTGCCAGTTCTGCCAGAATTGGGACATCAGCAAATCGCGCGAGATGGATACCCTGCAGGATGAGGCCTCGCCGGAGAAAATTGCCCAAAGTGCCAAGGAGCTGGGTTGTCGTTCCGTGGCCTTTACTTACAATGATCCGGTGGTGTTTATGGAATATGCCATGGATGTCGCGCAGGCCTGTCGGGAACAGGGAATTAAATCGGTTGCAGTGACCGCAGGATATATGTGTGCGGAGCCCCGAAAAGAGTTCTATCAATATATTGATGCCGCCAACGTGGATTTGAAGGGTTTCACCTCTCGTTTTTACAGGGAGCTGACCAAGGGAGATCTGCAGCCTGTGTTGGATACCCTCGTTTACTTAAAAAAAGAGACCGGCGTCTGGTTGGAAGTTACGACTTTGCTTATTCCCGGAGAAAATGATTCGGAGGAAGAATTGGAAGAAATGACCCAGTGGTTTTATGAAAATCTGGGCCCGGAAGTTCCCTTACATGTTTCGGCCTTTCATCCCGATTATAAAATGAGGGATAAAATACATACGCCTCAAACAAGCCTAAGCAAGGCAAGAGAAATTGCCCAAAAAAATGGCCTCTTTTATGTCTATACAGGAAATGTACAAGACGAAGAGGGCCAATCGACCTATTGTTCGCAATGTCACACAAAACTCATCGGGAGAAATGGGTACCAGCTCACTTCCTGGAATCTGGACCCCCAGGGAAAATGCCAGAACTGCGGAACAAGGTGCGCAGGTTTTTTTGATCGCGCCCCGGAAAATTGGGGAGCGCGAAGGAAAAGGGTGTTGCTATACGAGGCGGGTTAACTCCAGAAGGAATGTTCTAAAAGAATTTTTTTTGCCTCCTCCGCAAGCACAGAAACTCGAAAAGGTTTTTGGATAAAAGGAAAAACGCCCAGTACGGGAACTGAGGTCCATTCTCTTAAGGTTTCTAGATTATACACAGCGGAAGTATCCACTTCCGCCTGAGTTTGATTCAAGATCAGCCCCAACACCTCCACCTTTTCTCTTTCCAAGTGCGCCAGGCTTAAAAGCGTGTGATTCAGGGTTCCCAGTCCATTGCGAACAATCAACAATACCGGGATTTCTAACTTTTGAATCAGGTGGACATTATTTTGTGCTTTACCCAACGGCACCATCAAGCCGCCCGCCCCTTCCACCAAGGTGATTTCATGGCGCGCTTCTATTTCTAAAAATTGTCTCTTAATTTTTTCTAAATCGATTTCCTTGTTCTCCAACTGAGCCGCCAGACCAGGTGCTAAAGGCGCTGCAAAGCGATAGGGATTAATCTCTTCAAGGGAATCGGACGAGGCGGACATTTGTTTGAGAAACAGGGCATCGGCAGGGATCAATTCGCCCCGTTCATTTTTGGAACAACCCGATTCACAAGGCTTAAAAACGCCCACATTTATTTTTTTTGACCGGAGGAAAGCCGCAATCGCTGCCCCCACCAGGGTCTTGCCTACGTTCGTATCGGTGGCCGTAATAAAAAGAGATTTCATCCGCAGACCTCGTCGATGGATTCTTTTAAAACCTTCACCAACAAATGGATTTCTTCTTCCGTAATCGACAAGGGCGGCATCAAGACGATGACGGAACCCAAGGGTCGTATCACCACTCCTTTTTTTCGGGCCTGTAAAATGACGCGGTTCCCGATGCGTTCGGCGAGTTCATATTCTTGATTATTTTTTTTATCTTTGATCAACTCTACTCCTATCATGAGGCCCATTTGACGCACTTCTTTGATATGGGGATGGTTCGGAAAATCCGCAAGCAGCTCTTGAAACAATTTGATTTTTGGCTGAAGGGCCTCGATGGTTTTTTCTTTTTTAAAAATTTCCAGATTGGCCAAGGCCACGGCACAGGCCAGAGGATTACCGGTATAGGTATGGCCATGGAAAAAAGTCTTGAGTTGCACATAATCGGTATAAAACCCCTCATAAATTTCCGGAGTCGCTAGCGTGGCTGCCAGCGGCAAATAGCCACCGGTAAGCCCTTTGGCGACACACATCAAATCGGGTTGGACTTGCTGATGTTCGCAGGCAAACATCTTTCCCGTGCGACCAAAACCGGTAGCCACTTCATCCACGATCAGTAAAACCCCATATTTTTGAGTGAGCTTCCGCAGTTTTTCAAGAAATCCTGGGGGCTGCAAAAGCATGCCTGCCGCCCCTTGGATGAGAGGTTCTATAAACACCGCTGCAATCTCCTGGGCCTTTTCTTTCAAGAGATTTTCGGCCCAGACCAGATCAAAATTCTTTATTTTATAGGACTGAAACAAGAGTTGTTTGTAGACCGAATGAAAGAGATCAATCCCTCCCACACTCACCGAACCAATCGTGTCCCCATGATAGGCGTTTTCAAGCGTGACAAATTGCGTTTTCTTTTGGGTCTCGGGCTTATTCTGAAAATATTGATAGGCAATCTTCAGGGCAATCTCCACGGCCGTAGAACCCGAATCGGAATAAAACACCTTCTTTAAATTCTGCGGAACAATTTTCAACAAGGCCTCGGCCAGCAAGAGTGCAGGGGTATTGGAAAGCCCCAGCAAAGTAGAGTGCGCAATTTTATCAATCTGTTTTTTTAAGGCCTCATCCAATTCCTTCTTACGATGCCCATGCACCGTCACCCACAGAGACGAAACCCCATCCAGATATTTTTTACCTTCAATATCGATGAGCCAGTTTCCTTCACCGCTTTCAATAATGAGAGGATCTTCGGCCTCGTATTCCTTCATTTGTGTAAAGGGATGCCAGAGGCATTCGTGATCGAGATTTTTCAGGTTTTGGCATTTGATAACGTCGCGGATTTCGTTATCTTGGAGTTTCATAGAACTGCCCTTATACTTTACTGAAATTCAAATTCAATCGTTTATCTACTTCAAAGCAACCTGCAATTGTGTAAGAACTGAGACTATTATTTAGCAACGAAACAAATGAGGAAAATATGGAAAAGGAGATAATTGTAAAGCTTCACGGGGAGTTTGAACAACAGGCCCGTGTTGAAAATGACGTGGAGTATTCAAACCACCTTCTTAAGCAATTTACACGGATCACTTTTTAGTAATAGGTTTTCTGCTCTTACCCACCTTAGTTTCAATAGCCTTCAAGTCTTTGTCGTCTTCAAAGGCCTCTTGTTTCGATTCTTGAAGCAAGCGATTTTGATGATAAATTTCGTATTGATGCAGTGCCAGTTGATCGGCAACAGCCTTGGCAACTTTTCCAGAGTTATTCAGAATATCGCGTTCATTAAATTTGAGAAAGGCGTCCAACTTTTCGCGCCAGTCTTTCATGAAAATTTGTTTATGGCGACGGGCTTGGTCCTCGGCATAATCTAGATACATAGTCACAATACGATTGAGTTGGGATACTTCTTCCTCGCTCAGATAATTTTTAGCGATAGTGACATCGATCTTGCGAATTTTAGCGCCTTGCCAAGAGGTCAATCCCATGTTCGCTTTGGAAGCGTTGGCCCTTTCAGAAATCAGCTCTGCCGCGGTTTTTCCCGATATCGCGAAATGCAGCTTATTCTGGACAATCTGGAAGAATTCCAGTGTTTCTTCAGCCTTGGGATCATAATCCGCAGCCAGTTTGTAGATATCCCTAATTTTTTGGTAAAAGCGCTTCTCGCTGGAACGAATATCGCGAATCCGCGCCAGCATCTCGTCAAAATAATCCGATCCGATATTGGAGACCTGCTTCAATCTGTCATCATCCATAGTGAAACCCTTGACGACGTATTCGTTCAAACGCTCAGTCGCCCAGCGGCGAAATTGAGTGCCTCTCGAAGAACGAACCCGGTAGCCTACGGAGATAATGGCTTCAAGATTATAGAATTTCGTCTGGTAATTTTTTCCGTCCGCGGCAGTTGTCAAGTGATCCTTGACAACTCGAAACTCATCCAACTCGTTGTCTTCAAATATATTTTTAAGATGTAGACTGATGTTTTGCTTCGTGGTTTGAAACAATTCCGCCATGCCTATTTGAGTAAGCCACACCGTTTCCTCGGCTAACTTCACCTCAAGTTTTGTTTGCCCATCCTCAGTTTGATAGAAGAGAAGTTGACCTTGAGCATCTGTTTTTGAAAGGGATTGGGTCATAAAGTTTTTTTCTACGATTGAATTCGCTCCAGATTTTCTAGAATCCTTTTATTCAATATTGTTTCTTCTTTCATTTGATCTTCAAGCTCGGCCTTCAATTGGCTAAAGCGTTCGGCAAAATCAAAATCATCCTCCACATCTTCTAAACCCACATAACGCCCAGGGGTTAAGACGTAATCGAGCTTAGCGACTTCTTCGATGCTGGCTGATTTACAAAAGCCTTTTATATCTTGATACTCATTCCATGGCGCATGGCATACGATCAAGTAATCTGCATTGAAACCCCAGTTTGCTAGAACCGACCTATACTTCCTGAAATTCAAATTCAATTGTTTATCTACTTCAAAGCTGTCACCAATTGTGCAAGAGCCTCGATATGAATATCCTCCTCCACACCGCCATCCCCCTCGCTGAACAAGCCGCTTTGGCAATTACACAACTCACTCGAAATTCCACTAAAGACCAACGCAAGGCCGACCATTCGATTGTGACCGAAGCGGATTTTATCGCGAACCAGATCATTGTCGAAGGCTTGCAAAAGGCCTTTCCGGATCATGCCATCTTAAGCGAAGAAACGGGGCTGAGTGGAAATATAAACTCCGAATATGTCTGGGTGATTGATCCTCTGGATGGCACCAAGGCCTATGCCAAAGGGATTCCGGGTTATTCGGTGATGATAGGCCTTTTGAAAAATAGAAAACCCTATCTGGGTATCGTGAAAGATCCCTTGGAAGGGCATCTGTATGCCGCGGTAAAGGGAGAGGGAGCCTCGCATACCTGGAAAGGTAGAAAACAAGGGCTTCGAGTTTCTTCGAGAAATCTCATCCAACAAATGCCGCTCATTCTCTCACCCGGATTTCCTGAAAACGAATTGAATGAAATTCGTCAAAAGCTGACCGGTCCGCTCATCCCTCCCATCAACAGCGTAGGCATCAAGGTCGGCTTATTAGTTCGACAGATCGGTGACATTTACCTCAATCATCATTCCGTCAGCTATTGGGATACGGTGGCCCCCCAGATTATTTTGGAGGAGACAGGGGGAGTGTTTAGCACTTGGGAGGGCAACGAGTTGAAATATGACCTAGAAAAAGCGATCTATGATCACGGAACAAAAACAATAGCGAGTAATAATCAAATTCATTCCTTCATTCTGCAAAAAATTTCGTCTTAACCCAGAAAAAAGTTCTGCATATTTTTGGGATAAGCGGCAAGATCCGTTGCCCCTTAGTAGTCATTGACATTCAAGAACCAGGCCACTAACATTTCCCCAGGTTTACTCTTATGGCCCTAGAGATTCGACAAAATTTAAAACTTTCTCAACGCCTTGTAATTACTCCGCAATTACAACAATCCATCAAACTCCTTCAGCTTACGCGTTTAGAATTACTCGAAACCGTTCGGGAAGAACTCTTAGAAAATCCCGTGTTGGAAGAAGTCTCTGAAGGGGAAGAAATAAAGGTAGAGCATAATCCTGTAGAGGAATTTCAGGAGAACGAAAATCCTTTGGAGAAAAACCCGGAGGCCCCCAGCGCTGAGGTAATGAATCAAAAAGAGGGGGAAATTAAAGAACCCAAAGACTTTGACTGGGAAAACTACTTTAATACCTACAATAATTCCTCGGAAGGGTTTTCCTCTCCTCCAGAGGATGCAACCACCTTTGAAAGCACACTTTCCCAAAAAAGCAACTTGAACGAGCACCTGATGTGGCAATTGCAGCTCTCTAATTTTGATCCTGAGCAGGAAAATTTGGCCGCTTTGCTAATCTCCTCTATCAACGAGGACGGTTATCTACAAGATAGCCTGGAAGAACTTTCAGATAAGGCAAACTGTGCCGTTGAAACCCTGGAAACCGTTTTGGAGAAAGTACAAAAATTTGATCCCCCCGGAGTAGGGGCCCGAACAGTCCAGGAATGTCTCTTGCTACAAATTCGTTATTTTGGTTACGAAAAACAGGCTCTGGAACACATCGTTAAAAATCACCTCCACGAACTCGAACGCAAAGATTATCGCAACATCGCAAAAAACATGAAGATCAGTCTCGACAAGGTGATTGAGCTGGCTAAGATCATCCACGAATTAGAACCCAAACCAGGCCGGTCTTTCTCCGATAGTTCAGCGGAATATATCACCCCGGATGCCTACATCTACAAGATTGGAAGAGAATGGGTCGTGGTACTCAATGAAGATGGTCTGCCCAAGCTGCAAGTCTCCTCTTTCTATAAAAAACTCGCCCATACCGAGCAAGCCAAGGGAGATGCCAAAGATTACGTCCAAAATAAGCTGCGTTCCGCCGTGTGGTTGATCAAAAGCATCCATCAACGCCAGCGAACCTTGTATAAGGTTGTCAAAGCTATTCTTAAGTTTCAGCGTGATTTTCTGGAAAAAGGAGTGGAGTATCTGAAACCCATGGTACTCAAGGATATCGCCGAAGAAATTGAAATGCATGAATCGACTGTTTCTCGGGTCACCACCAATAAGTATCTACATACACCTCGTGGTCTTTTTGAATTGAAATATTTTTTTAATAACGGAGTCTCCAATGAAGAGGGCAATTCTATTGCAAGCGAATCGATCAAAAACAAGTTGAAGCGAATTATCGAGCAGGAAAATCCTCGATCTCCTTATTCGGATCAGCACATTGTGGAATTGCTCAAGCAATCTAAAATGGATTTGGCACGTCGTACGGTTGCAAAATATAGAGAGATGCTGGGAATTCTCCCTTCATCAAAACGTAAACAACTCTTCTAAAGAGGAGGCTCTTATGCAGATCCACGTAACTTTTAGACATCTAGAAACCTCGGAGGCCCTTCGCGACCATGCGGACAAGAAAATGGAAAAATTCAAAAAATATCTTCATGAGCCCATCGAGGTTCATTTGGTGTTTTCAGTTCAGAAAAAAATCCATCAAGTGGCGGAGGTGACGATAAAAGCCAAACATTTTCATTTTCATGGGATAGAAGAATCGGAAGACATGTACACCTCCATCGACAAGCTGGCTTCAAAAGTGGAGCGGCATTTAGTGAAACATAAAGAAAAAGTAAAAGATCACCGAGCCCTTCCCACTCATGAAGCCGCCCCTTTGCTGTCAGAAAATTAGAGTAGGCCCATGAAACTCACCCAAATTTTCAGTTTAGAATCTATCCTCCCTCAATTGAAGGCCAAATCCAAAAACGAGGCCATGGGTGAGATTGCGACGAAATTGGCCGGTTTGGAAAGTGGTCTGCACAGAGAACAGATCCTCTCCGTATTGATGGAGCGTGAAAAGTTGGGGAGCACCGGTATTGGAATGGGGGTGGCCATTCCCCATGGTAAATTGGCCGAGGCAAAAAAAATCGTCGCCTGCTTTGCTCGCAGCACTGCTGGGATTGATTTCGAGGCCCAGGATGGCGAACTGGTTCACCTGTTTTTTGCCATCCTGGCCCCTGAAAATGCAGCAGGGATGCATCTGAAGATATTGGCTAAACTTTCCCGTCTGTTAAAAGAAAAAAACTTTCGAACCGCCTTGCTGCAAGCAAACGATAAGGCCGCACTTTTTGAACTGTTTTCACAA
Organism: Deltaproteobacteria bacterium; assembly: GCA_015233135.1. NCBI lineage: Bacteria > Pseudomonadati > Myxococcota > Myxococcia > Deltaproteobacteria bacterium. The sequence continues at coordinate 22,479 of JADFYH010000013.1, read as the reverse complement.
GAAGAAGAGTCATTTTGAGCTTAACAAGCTTTGCTTCCCGCTAATTCCCCTCCCCCTTGAGGGGGGAGGGTCAGGGAGAGGGTGATTCCGAGTGTACTTATAGTTCCACCCTCTCTCCAGCTCTCTCCACTTAAGGGAGAGAGGGTTGCAGAGTGAAATCAGGTTACGGAAATACACATGATTGGCATATTGGTTGGAGACCTGCTTCAAGACCATGATTATCAATTAGGGCTTAGTCTGGTCTCGGGAAAGAAAGGTCTTCATAAAAAAATAAATATTCCGCGCATTCAAAAGCCCGGACTTGCCTTGACCGGTGACGTTTCTAACCTGCATTCCGGGCGTGTCCAGGTGTTTGGAAAATCTGAAATTGCCTATCTCAATTCCTTGAACCCTAAAAAAGTAAGGGAAATTTTAGGAAAGATTTGCGCAGTGGAACTTGCCTGTATTGTGGTGAGTCGGGGGAATAAAGTTCCTGTCGCCTTGTCTGAAGAAGCCGAAAAAAAGCAAATTCCAATTTTTTCCACTCAGCTACTTACCAGCACTTTTATTAATCGGGTTACCAAATTTTTGGAAGATAAACTCACCGCCACCACTTCCATGCATGCGGTACTGGTAGATGTTTTGGGAGTGGGTGTACTCATCGTTGGAAAAAGTGGTATGGGAAAAAGCGAATGCGCCCTCGATCTGGTGCTACGCGGACATCGCCTGGTGGCTGACGACGTGGTGGAAATTAAGAAAAAACCTCCTGCAACCCTTTCTGGAAGAGGATCCGGGGTGATTAAACATCACATGGAAATCAGGGGGCTGGGCATCATCAACATCAAGGATTTATTTGGCATCGCTTCCACGCGTGATCAAAAAATCATTGAGATGGTGGTGGAGCTGGTCGAGTGGAACCCTCAGGAAGAATACGACAGGTTGGGTATCGATGAACAAAACTACAATATTTTGGAAGTCAAAATCCCTCATTTGAAAATTCCGGTGCGACCCGGAAGAAACATGACAACGCTCATCGAAGTGGCAGCCAGAAACCATTTGCTCAAAATCAAAGGCCATTTTTCCGCCCGGGAATTTCAAGATCGGCTGCAACGTGAAATTCTCAAAAAGGAACATTTGAACCAGTTTCTATGGAATTCATTGGAATAAAATGACCAAAACCACACCCCAATCTCTCTTACTCATTACCGGACTTTCGGGTGCCGGGAAATCCACCGCAATGAGCTTTCTAGAAGACTGGGGTTATTTCTGCATCGACAATCTTCCTACGGCATTGGTGCTTCCCTTGCTTCAAAAAGAATTTCCAAAGAAAAAATTCAGCCAATTGGCCATTCATATGGATGCTCGAGACCCCGATTTTTTTTCATTTTTTGAAGAAAAAATTCCCCTCTTGAAAAAGGAATTTCCTGAACTGAAAATTCTTTTTTTTAGCGCTTCTGAATCGGTGCTTACCCGACGTTTTTCCGAAACACGGCATCTGCATCCCTTGGCAAAAAAAGGAAATCTTCAGGCGGGAATTCAAAAAGAAATCCAATTTTTTGAACCCATCAAACAACTGGCAGATCGGATCATCGATAGCTCTCGGCTGAACGTCCACGAGCTGAAAAAACTGCTCAAGCAATCTTTATTCGTGGAGAGCCAATCTAAAAAAATTCCCATTCATCTCATTTCTTTTGGTTTTAAATTTGGTCTCCCTTCCTACAGCGATCTAGTGTTTGACCTTCGTTTTTTGCCTAACCCCTATTTTGAAAAAACTCTTAAGAATAAAGATGGGACCGGTAAAGCGGTACAACACTTTGTGTTTTCGAATTCCGAAAGCCAAAAAATGATTCGTAAGCTACAAGGATTATTTGCTTTTTTAAGCCCCCGCTATTCACAAGAAGGCAAATCCTATCTAACCGTCGCTTTTGGTTGTACGGGAGGTAAGCATCGTTCTGTAAGCTTTGTTGAATATTTTAAAAGTTTTTTTCATAATAAGGGGCATCCGGTAAGCTTGGAACATCGTGATTTGGAGCGATAATGAATATTGGAATTGTTCTGATCAGTCATGCTACACTGGCCAGCGAGATCAAAAAAGTGATAGAATTCATCCGAGGGGAGGAGTCTTCCTTTTTATGTGTGGATGTGGAAGATTCAGATCACACCGAAGGCATCAGAAAAGAGCTGGAAAAGGCTATAAAAGAGGCCCAGCGGGGGGACGGGGTCTTGATTTTAAGTGACCTCTTTGGCGCAACCCCCAGTAATTTGTGCTTGGGTCTGCTTAAAAAGGGTGAAGTGGAGTTGATTTCTGGTTACAATCTGCCCATGCTTCTGAAGTTGAGTCAGATACAACAAAACTTAAGTTTAGAGGAATTACTTCTCTTTTTAACAGAATACGGAAGAAAACATATTTTTTGTCCTACACGACAGTGCCCGACTCCTTGAGTCTGAACCCCTGGCAACCGCGCAGGATAAGTCTTTGATAAAGGACCCCTATGAATCCAAAATTGGAAAAAACCCTGGTCGTTAAAAATAAATTAGGCTTGCACGCACGAGCCGCCGCACAGCTGGTAAAAACATTGAATAGTTTTCGCTGTGAAGTTCAACTGGAGGCGAACGGCCAGAAAGTAAATGCTAAATCAATTATGGGGGTACTCATGCTCGCTGCTTCTAAGGGGACCTCCGTAAAAGCTTTTTTTGAAGGAGAGGATGCAAAAGAAGCCTTGGAGGCGTTGGTTTACCTATTCGAAAATAAATTTGGAGAAGAATAGAATTGTGAACACAAAAGGCAGAGAAAAACCTATTCGGAAATCCCTTCACCTGAAGGGAATCGCTGCCGCTCCTGGAATTGCCATGGGACAAGCCTTTGTCCTGGAGAAAAGCCCACTCCAAATTCCGCAATACTGGATTCCCGTCAAAGAACTGAATTCGGAGATTCAGCGCTTTCAGGAAAGCATTCTCAAAATTAATGAAGATTTTCTGAGAATCAAAGAAAGGCTCTGCAAATATGAGGGCCAAGCACAGATTCATATTTTGGAATCTTATGGGATGATTTTGCAGGATGAACTCCTCGTCCAAAACACCATTGATCATATCAAAAGTGAACACATTAATGCAGAATGGGCCCTGCAAAAAACTCTCACACGCATCAAGAGCGTTTTTTCAAACTTCGAAGAGTCTTATTTTAGGGAACGCCAGTCCGACATCGATTATATCGGCCAAAAGATCATTGAACATCTGGTGGTGGGAAACACCCAGGAACCCATGTCCAATCTCCCTCTCAATTCCATTCTCGTCGCACAGGACTTGTCTCCTGCAGAAACTTCGGAGCTTCACAAATACCGCATCAAAGGTTTTGTCACCGAAGTGGGGGGAGAAACTTCCCACACGGCCATTGTCTCCCGTGCCATGCATTTACCGGCGGTATTGGGTTGTAAGCAAATTACCCAAAAAATAAAAAATGGGGAAACCCTCATCCTGGATGGTGAAGCGGGAATTGTAATTTTACATCCTGGCCCCGAGGAGCTGGCTCACTATCAATCTTTGCAAAAAGAAAGTGTGCAGGCCGACAAAAAACTGCTCAAGCAAATTCATCTTCCTACAGAGACGCTTGATCATTTTCGTCTTCATTTGTTGGCCAATATCGAATTGGTAGAGGAAATCGATTCTCTCAAAATGCAGGGTGCCGAGGGAATAGGCCTGTTTCGCACCGAATTTTTATTTTTAAATCGTGCGCAGGCCCCTTCGGAAGAAGAACAATTCCAGATCTACAAAAAGGTAGTAGAGTCGGTTTATCCCCTACCAGCCACCATTCGTACCCTGGATATTGGGGCAGACAAGATTCCTACCCAGCACAAATATAAGAGCGAACCCAATCCTGCTCTGGGTTTAAGGGCCATACGATTTTGTCTGAAGGAAAAAACTCTTTTTAAAGCCCAATTGCGGGCCCTTTTGAGAGCCAGCGTTTTTGGACGACTGAAGGTCATGCTTCCCATGATTTCTTCGCTTTCGGAAGTGGCTCAAGTCAAAAAACTTCTTGAAGAAATCAAGGAAGAACTCTCCGCCAAAAAAATCGATTATGATCCTCATCTGCCCTTGGGGGTGATGGTGGAAACCCCTTCCGCGGTTATTCTTGCTCGCGAAATTGCCCGTGAAGTAGATTTTCTGAGTATCGGAACAAACGATCTGATTCAATACAGCCTGGCTGTAGATCGCATCAACGAAGGCGTTGCCCATCTTTATAAGCCCTTGCATCCTACCGTTTTACGTCTCATGAAGATGACTGTACAAGCCGCTCAGGAAGCCCACATCCCAGTAGGAGTCTGCGGCGAAATGGCCAGCAGTCCTTGGTATATTTTAATCCTGCTAGGCTTGGGCTTCAGTCAATTGTCGATGAATGCCCTGTCTATCCCTCGAGTGAAAGGAATGATACGCGCACTTTCTTTTCGTGAAGCCAAGGCGGTTTTTGAACACGCCCTTACTTTTGAATACGAGCAAGATCTGGAAAGTTTTGTGCGTAAAGAACTCAAGCGGTTAGTGGATGTAGATGCCTTGAAGATTTCGAGGATATAGAGGTGCCCTATAAATTTGAGTTCCTATTTTTCACCAGACGCTCGGCCCAAAAATAGTGTCAAAACTTTCAAATAGACTTTCCCTATGGCTTTATCCTAAAGGGCTTAAATGCCCAAAAAAGAATCTAAAGAAATTAATTTCGAAATGGCCTTGGCGCAGTTGGAGGAAATCGTTAAGAAAATGGAACAAGGGAATTTAACTCTTGATCAATCTCTCAAACTTTTTGAGGAAGGCAGCAAGCTGGGTCAATTTTGTGAAAAGGCCTTGCAGGAAGCCCAGGGGAAGATTGAAATATTGGTGAAGGATCAAAATGGCAACAAAACCAGGGTAGCCTTTTTGTCGGAATGATTCAGCCATGTCTACTTTTGAACTTAAAAAATATCTGGTCGAAAAGAGAGCTTCTGTCGAAGCTGCCCTTGAAGAATTTTTGCCCGGAGAAAAGCTTTGGCCCTATAAACTTCACGAGGCCATGCTCTATAGCATTCGGGCAGGCGGAAAAAGGCTGAGACCGATCTTGACGATTGCAGCTTGCGAGGCCCTGGGAGGAAAACCCGAATGGGTGATGCCTATCGCTTGCGCCTTGGAGATGATTCACACCTATTCGTTAATTCACGATGACCTGCCGGCCATGGATGACGATGACTTACGCCGTGGGAAACCCACCAATCACAAAATGTTTGGAGAAGCCATTGCCATTTTAGCGGGCGATGCCTTGCTCACCGAGGCCTTTCGCATCATGACGCGCTTTCGACATCCTCAAATTCAATTGGCAACCTTACTCGAAGTGGTGGAAGAGATTGCTGATGCCTCTGGCTCTCAAGGAATGGCGGGCGGGCAAGTGGCCGATTTGGAAAGCGAGCATCAGCAAATTAGTTTGCAGGATTTAGAGCGATTACACCGTCACAAAACCGGTAGGCTCATCAAGGTATCCCTTGAATCGGGAGCAAAATTGGCTGGGGCCAAACCAGATCAATTGGCGGCTCTCAGTAAGTATGGAGAATGTATTGGCCTTGCCTTTCAAATTGCCGACGACATCTTGGATATCGAAGGGGGCGAGGAAATTGGAAAAGATGTGGGCTCCGATCTCGAAAAAGACAAGGCCACTTATCCGCGTCTGATGGGAATGGAAGCCTCAAAAAAATTAGCACAAAAGCTCATCGAAGAGGCCCTAGAGTGTTTAACCATTTTTGATGAAAAAGCCGAACCGCTTCGAGCCTTGGCCCTCTATATTATCCAAAGGAAAAATTAGTATGCCTGCAAGATATGCGGAGTTGGTTTTTGAAACAACGGAACCGCTTCAAATCATTGATATCAGCACCCAGGTCCAGTGGGTTTTTCAGGAAAGTAATGGCGGAGATTGTGATTTACTGCATTTAGCCAGCCTTCATACCACTTGTGCTCTCATAATCAACGAGCGCTGTGAACATCTTCAAAAAGATATGCTCGATTTTTTGCAGCGTTTGACCCCTCCCCAAGTCTCTGAATATCGCCACGATAAAATCGCTATCGACGGCCGTCCCAATACTCATAGCCATTTGTTGGGGATGTTGTTACCGAGCAGTCAAACCTTAGTGATCAAGAAAAGGGAAATTCAATTAGGCATTTGGCAGTCCATTTTTTTAGTGGAGCTGGATGGCCCTCGTAAGGAAAGAAAAATTCAGCTGAGTTTTTTTCAAAATTAGTGCAGGTTTTTTATGCTCTCCGAAGAAGACATCCCCCATTTTTTTGCAGATCCCCAAAAAATCAAACTCGATGAGTATGTAACTTTCACTTATCTATTTGAAACAGAGATCAATCCAAAACTTGCCGCAGCTCAGCTTTGCAGTGAACAGTCTACCGCGCAATGGGCCAGGCCTGGGGTACAAGAGGATTATCGGCCGGAGTTTGCGGCGAAGGTGATTGATTTGACCCCTCTCCCACAAGGGGAGAGGGGACGTATTTTTGAAGTGGTGGTGGCTCATCCGCATAAAAACTTTGAGGCGAAAATTCCCAATATTCTTTCGGCTGCAGCGGGGGAAGGTCCTTTCTACTGTCCCGGGATTACTTACATCAAATGGATTGATTTTGATGCACCCGCTTCCTTCCTGAATCAATTCGAGGGCCCTCAATTTGGGGTAAAAGCGCTGCGTGATTTGCTCAAGGTGTACGAGAGGCCATTTTTTATCGGTGTCGTGAAACCCAATATAGGCCTGGCTCCCCAAGATTTTGCGGATATTGCCTACGAAGCCTGGATGGGCGGTTTGGATATCGCGAAAGACGACGAGATGTTGGCGGATGTGGCCTGGTCGCCGTTGCAGGAAAGAACCCGCGCTTGTGCCAAGCTTTGCAAACAGGCAGAAAAGGAAACAGGTCATCCCAAAATATATCTCGCTTCCATCACCGATGAAGTCGATCAAATGCTGCGCCTGCATGATGTGGCCGTCCGCGAAGGGGCGGGGATGGTGATGATCAACACCATCTGGATGGGGCCTTCGGCACTGCGCATGTTGCGACGTTATTCAAAAGTTCCACTCGTGTCTCATTTTACGGGAATGGCAGCCTTGTCACGAATGCCCAATTTTGGAATTTCCTCCCTCGTTTATACCAAGCTGCAACGCCTTGCCGGGGCGGATATTATTGTGCTTGCCGGTTTTGGACCGCGCATGCACACGTCCGAGCAGGAGGTGATTGCAAATACTCAAGCCTGCTTAAAACCCTGGGGTAAATTAAAGGCAGCACTTCCTGTGCCCGGCGGGAGTGATTGGGCGGGCACCCTCCCTTCCATTTATCAAAAATTAGGGCACATGGATTTTGGTCTCATTCCAGGTCGCGGAGTTTTTTCTCATCCTGCTGGCCCCCGCGCCGGCGCGCAAAGTCTACATCAGGCCTGGGAAGCAATCATAGAAAAAAAATCTTTAGAAGAGAAGGCTAAAGAAAACGGCTGTAGGGCTTTGGATGAGGCTTTGAAAGAATGGCCTTCTCCTGCCATTTTCAAGAAATCTCATACAATCTCAACTTTTCATACAGAGTAGACTTCGCTATTCCCAAGGCTCGAGCAGCTGCCGTTCTATTATTGCCATTGCTTTTTAGCTCTCGAAGTATGGCTTGTTTCTCCATTTCCTGCAGACTGGCAGAGCTGGGAACAGGATTCGAGGAAGAAGTAGCCGAGGCGAAGCCAAAAGATTTGAGGTCTTCTGCCTGAATCAGATCTCCCGCACATAAAACCACAGCGCGTTGGATTACATTTTTAAGTTCTCGTACATTCCCTGGCCAATTTTGGATTTCTAAAAACGAATTCGCTGAGGCAGCGAGTTGTAGGGATTTTCCAGGAGGAGACATCTGTTTGACAAAGTGGGCGGCAATGAGAGAAATGTCTTCGCGTCGTTCGCGTAGAGCAGGAATCAGCAAAGGAAAAACATACAAACGAAAAAATAAATCTTCCCTAAATCTTCCTTCCCTCACCGCTTGAGTCAAATCTCGATGGGTGGCGCAGACGATGCGAACATTCACCGGAATTTCCTGGGTTCCGCCCACGCGGCGGATCTTGCCCGTTTCTAACACTCGAAGCAGGGAAGGTTGTAAATGGAGAGGGAGTTCACCCATTTCATCCAAAAATAAAGTGCCGCCATTGGCCTGTTCGAAAACGCCGTGGTGTTGTTGTTGCGCCCCAGTAAAGGAGCCCTTTTCATGTCCAAAAAGCTCACTTTCAATCAGCTCGCGGGAAATAGCGCCACAGTTGAGGGCGACAAAAGGTTTCAGGCGACGCCCCGACAAATCGTGAACGGCCCTTGCTACCAACTCCTTTCCAACCCCGGTTTCTCCCAGTACACAGGCCGTAGCCTCGGTGGCCGCCACGCGCTGAATCATGGCGTAAAGCTCTCGCATGGCGTTGGATTTCCCAACCATGGGACCAAAAGACGAAACTTCCAAAGGCCTGATTTTTTCTTCTTTGAGCACTTGATTGAGCGAAAGCTCCGTTTGGCCTAGCTTCAAGCGTGCATCGTCTTCGAGTTCTGCTTCTTTTATTTTCACACCGTTGATAAAAGTTCCATTCGTTGAACCCAAATCCAAAACACGGATCTTTCCCTGACGCAGAATAATTTTTGCGTGCACTTCCGAGCAAAAAGAATCTTCGAGCAGCAAATCGCAAGAACGTTTTTTACCGACTGTGGTAACCTCTTGACTCAAACGGAAAGTTCTGGAATTTTTTCCAGGTTCTTGAATCAAAAATTCAAAGAAAGAGGAAATGCATTTGCCATTGGCCTGTGCGAGTTCCATCACCTGAGTGCCCTCTCCCGCCACCGACACATAGGTCTCATCGAAATTTTCTTCGGTATTTTCAGTTGAAAATAAAATCTCCCAATCGAATAAATGAAAGCGGTCGCTGGGCTTGAGAGGCTTAGATTGTATGGGTTTGGAATCGTAATAAAGAGGGGCTTTGCCAATATTCTTCAAAAGATAAATGCCTTCCACAAAATAAATGGCGATTTGTTCACGAGAGATTTGGTCTTCTGTCAGTGTAATTTCGCAGTCGCCGCTTCGTCCTATCCGAGTGCTTGTCGAGTCTAAAGGAAAGCGTAAAAGGGATTGTCCACCTTTAGAAAAAATAAGTTCGGGCATAAAAAATCCTTCGAAAAAAAGTTGAGGTTAGTCTAGGCCTAACAACAAATACAGGAATCATGCCAGTGAGAAAAGGAGGAAATTTAAAGGTTTTTTGACGCAGGGTGTGAAAAAGTGGTTTGAATTTCAAACAAGGGTTCGAAAAATGGACCTGGGCTACCCCTCCGGTTCCGCCACCTCCTCCTGAGGCGGAAGATTCTCCACCGTTACCCAAATTTCATCCTGGATGACTTCCAAAGGAAAATTTCTCACTCTTAAGGCCCTGCCTACATGCCCACATCTACCGATTTTGACGCAACGACCATCCCGAATATCAAAGCGCCAGTTGTGTGAAAAACACATCACGACATAGGGAGATACCAGCTTACCGAGAGACAGGGGATAGTCTGCATGGGGACAGGCATCTTTAATCGCGTAAAATTCATCTCCCGTGCGGAACACCGCGACCGTAAATCGGTCGAGATGAAAAGTTTTGGCCCTGTCTTTTTCATAATCGGAAACCTTGCCCGCAAAAATTTTTCCGTCCACGACAGGGCTACGTTTAGATTTTGGAATATAGTCCACCCCAAATCCGGCATGCCCCTCCAGGGCATTGAATTGGGCATCTTTGTTCTGCTTTTTATCCTGCATAGTAAGCCTCTTGACGGCATGGATTTAAAATCGATAGGAGAGACTGTCATACTCATTTTTAAAAAAGAAAGGAAGGCTCTTTAATGCCCATGGATCTTCAGGAGCTACAAAAGAAAATAGAAATGGCCTTGCCTGGCTCCCAAGTTCAAGTGGTGGATTTAGTGGGAGATGGCGATCATCTACAAGCCACGGTTATTTCCGAACTGTTTGTCGGTAAAAGCTTACTGCAGCAACATCAGCTCGTAAATGGCGCTCTTCAGGACGTGTTTAAAGATCAGCTCCATGCCTTAGCTTTAAAAACCTTTACCCCAGACCAGTGGAATAAAAAATAAAAGGAGATTTATTTATGTCCGATATCCAAACCCAAATCCAAAACGTGATCCAAAATAACAAAGTAGTGGTCTTCATGAAGGGCACACCCGAGTCCCCAATGTGCGGCTTTTCAGCCCAATCGATAAGGGCCTTGCGGGAAGCTGGGGCCCAGAAAATTGAGGGAATTAACGTCATGGCCGATCCGAATATCCGGCAAGGCATCAAAGAGTTCACCAATTGGCCCACCCTTCCTCAAGTTTTCATCAATGGAGAATTCATAGGTGGTTGCGACATCGTGACCGAGATGTTGGAACGTGGGGAGCTCAAAAAAAAATTGGGTACTTAAAATCTGCTTATAAGAGACGCTAACCCCGAAATCAGCAAATTAATAACTTTCCACCAGATCGAATGGAAAATTTTCCAAATACCCTTTCAAAGCCTCAATCAATTGAATGGCCTCTGCCCCATCAAAAACCCGATGATCGAAGCTTAGGTCTAAGGTGCTGATTTCGCGGATATGAATTCCTTCGTCCAGTACCCAAGGCCTTTTTTGGATTTTATTCAGCGCCACAATTCCTACCAGAGGTTTGGGTAAAAGTTGATGGGATCGGTTTCCTCCCAAGGCACCGGGATTATTCATGAGAAAAGTTCCACCCGAAAGCTCATCAACGCTCAATTGACCTAATCTCGCTTTTTCTTCCAAGGCCTTGATGCCTTGAGCCAGCTGAAGGAAGCTTAAATTCTGTGCGTTCTGTAATACCGGTGTCATCAAACCTTGAGGGGTGGAAGCGGCAAAACTTAGATTAATACGGTGAAATTGTTTGATTTTTAGTGAGGCATTTTCTTGAATCAAGTGGCTATTCCAGCGGGGAAGTTTTTGAAGTAAGTCCTTCACCGCCCAGGCAAAGAATAAAAAGGGGCTTAGACTAAAACCTTGGTTTTTTTTAAACTCTTCGGACTTGAGTTTTCGAAATTCCATGATTGCAGTCAAATCGACCTCCACCGAGGTAGCGGCCTGCGGAATTTCGTGGATGGATTCGGTAAGGTGTTTTGCAATGCGTTGGCGGATGGGGCTGAGGACGTGAAGTGTGAAGAGTGAAGAGTGAGGCGGTTTGGGGGATAAATATTTCAACACATCTTCTTTACTCAATCTTCCTTCAAAACCGCTGTGAGGAATTTTGGAAACTTCTTCTTCACTCAGATGATTTTCTTGAATGAGTTTTCGGAGGTAGGGGGATAACAACTCCGAATGCAGGCCCCCCTCACCCTGCCCTCTCCCCAAGGAGAGGGGAACTTCTTCTCCCTTCTCGGCCCTACTTTCCTCGGGCCTCTTCCTTTCCCCTTCTTCCCTCTCCCCTCTTCCCTCTTCCCTCCCCTCCCCCCTCACAATCCCCACTCCCAACATCTCATACTTCGCTCCATCTTCGGCATTCACCTCAAACAAGGCAATCTTGGTTCCCACGGGAGTGTTTTCATTAGCGGAAACCAGAATTTTTTTGAGCGCCCCCCGAAAAGGAGATTCAAAGGTAAACACCGCCTTTTCGGTTTCCAGTTCCACCAAAGGCTCTTTCTCATTCACAAATTCGCCCTCTTTTTTGAGCCACTGAATAATAAGCCCTTCGCGGATGGTTTCACCAGGTTTGGGTAGGGTGAGGTAGAGTTGCATAAAATTTCGTAAGACACCTTGATCTCCCTCTCTTAAGGTAAGAGAGGGTTGGGGTGAGTTATGTTTAATATCTCATTAACCCTCTCGCCCCCTCCAGAATATCCTGAAGGCTAGGGAGATAGGCATCCTCCAAAGTAGGCGCCACGGGCACGGGACAAAACTTTGACGCAATTCTCAAAGGGGGCGCAGCCAGATCATCAAAGCATTTTTCGACGATAAGGCTCACCAGTTCTCCGCCAATGCCACCCCGCTGAACGGCCTCGTGCAGCACGATGACCCGATTCGTTTTTTTGAAGGATTGAAACAGCGCTGCTTCATCCAGCGGAGTCAGACTGCGCAGATCCAGCACTTCGAGTTCAATCTTTTCTTTCTCCAATACTTGGGCGGCCTTCAAAGCCAGATGCACCATGCTTCCGTAGGTGACGAGGGTGATATCTTTTCCTTCTCGTTTGAGGTCGGCCTTGCCCAAAGGGAGCTCGTAGGCCTCTTCGGGCACTTCGCCCTTGATTTCCCAATAGAGTTTTTTCTCTTCAAAATAAATCACCGGGTCGGGATCACGAATCGCCGCAATCAGCAAGCCTTTGGCCTCATAAGGGGTGGAAGGGCAGACGATTTTTAACCCGGGTGTATGAAAATAATAGGCCTCCGGACATTTGGAATGAAAATTTCCAATACGCATGCCTCCACCATGCGGTGCCCGTAGCGTCAAGGGAAGCGAGGTGTTGAATCGGTAATGATAGCTGGCTGCTGCATCGATTATCTGACTAAAGGCCGTGGTCATAAAATCTGAAAATTGAATTTCCGGCACGGGTCGGAGCCCCGCCAAAGCCGCCCCTATCGCCTCTCCCATGATGGCTGCCTCGGACAAAGGCGTATTGCGCACGCGCGTATTGCCAAATTCTTCCAGTAGTTTTTGGGTGACTCCAAACACACCTCCATAACCGGCCATGTCTTCGCCAAACACATACACGCGCTCATCGAGTCGCATTTCGCTCGCAAGGGCAGATCGAATGGATTCTCCGTAGCTAAGAATAGGCATTTATTTTACCCCCTCTTAAGCTAAGAGGGGGTCAGGGGGCGTTATGGCAATTGGATCCAATGGACATAACCCCTCCTAACCTCCCCTTAGCTTAAGGGGAGGGATTTTAAGTAAACACTCCCTCCAACACCGACCTAGCCTCTGGCACCGGCTGCTCAGCCGCCCAGCGAATGGCTTCATGCAATTCCTGATCGATGCCTGCGATTAAGACCTGTTCTTTTTCTTCATCCCAAAGCTGCTTTTCTTCCAAAAACTTTCTTAGGAGCAAAACGGGATCTCGCATCTTCCAATAATCTTTCTCTTGTTGAGGAATATACGGCGAAGGGTCATGCGTACCATGTCCCCCCATTCGAAAAGTCTTGCATTCCACCAATGTGGGCCCCCCTCCGCTACGGGCCTTGTCTAAAGCGGCTTTGACCGTTTCGTAAACTTGGAGCACCTCATTGCCATCGATCGTAATACCTTCAAAACCATAACCCGCCGCACGCGTAGCAAGATTTTCAATGGCCATTTGATCTTTCACCGGAGTGGAAATCGCCCAACGATTAAAATTACAGACAAAGACGACGGGAAGTTTGAACACCGCAGCATAATTCATGGCTTCATGTACACAGCCCTGACTGGAGGCCCCATCACCAAACATTGTCACGACGGCATAATCTTCTTTTTTGTACTTGGCAGCCCAAGCCAAACCATTCGCAATGGGCAAAGCGGCCCCCATGTGACTGATAAAACCCACAATCTTTCGTTCCGCAGAACCAAAATGGACATTACTGTCCCGCCCTCGAGTTAAGCCCGTGGTCCGACAAAAATATTGGGCAAAGATTTCTTTGAAGGTGATGCCTCGAGCCAAATGCAAACCCATATCCCGATGGGAAGGAGCGGCCCAATCCTGAGGCTGTAGGGCAAAAGCGGAAGCTACCGAAATGGCTTCTTGTCCCGTAGACAAATAGCCTTTACCGATAATGAGAGGCTTTTCTGGATTTTGATGATGGTAGAGATAATAGATTTGATCTTCAAGCACCCTTGTTCTTTTGAGGGCTTGATAAATTCCAAGCAAGAGGGAGGGCTGATGTCTCATACCTAGATGATAGCAAAGTCGGCCCTGTTATGTGAGAAGAAAAAACAATCGGTAAAAGGAGTAAAAACTGCGTAATAAAATTTGAAAATAATAGGCCAAAAATGCTAATTTTTCTATTGCAACGCGTCAAAATATGCTTAAAGCTTAGCATTGACGAGTTCCAAAAATTGAATATAGTGAAAAAGTCAATGGCTCTTAAACCCTTAGCTCTGAAAAAAGGCGATTTGATCGCAGTAGCCGCAACGGCCTCGCCTTTTGACGTGCCGGAATTTGAAAAAGGGCTGGTGACTCTAAAAGAGTTGGGTTTTCGAGTTACTTATCGCAAAGACATCTTTGAAAAAAGAGCTTTTCTTGCCGGCACTGATGAACGACGGGCAGAGGAGTTGAATCAACATCTTGCCGACCCAGAGGTAAGGGCGATTTTGTTTGCCCGGGGAGGATGGGGTACAAGCCGTATACTTCCCTTGTTAAAAAAAGATTTGTTTGAAAAAAAACCAAAGATTGTTTTAGGATACTCGGATCTCACCTCCTTATTACTCTATTTGCAAAAGCTCGGCTGGACGGTGTTTCACGGTCCAGTGGTAGCAAAAGGCCTGGGAGAGAATTTTTCAGATCGAGGGAAAAATTCTCTCCTGAGGGCCTTTCTTCAAAAAGTTGCCTTGGGCCCCATTTCCAACGAGGGACAGCATTTTATCCTCCCCGGAAAATCAAGAGGAATCCTGATTGGAGGCTGCCTGTCTTTACTTATTTCCAGCCTAAAAACTCCCTGGGAACTCGATTGTGAAAACAAAATTTTGTTTATAGAAGACATAAATGAAGCTCCTTACAAAATCGATCGCATGCTGACTCACCTGAGCTTGGCAGGCAAATTTGAGGGACTAAAAGGAGTGATCTCTGGCCCCTTTCATTCTAAGGCCTCCGAAGAAGAGGTCTATGTATCCATCTTAAGAGAACACTTTGGTAAATTAAAAATTCCAGTGGTCTATAATTTCCCATCCGGGCATCTGAACAACATGCTGACCATCCCTTTTGGTGTTGAGCTAGAATTGGATTCAAACGAAAGCCGCATTGAATTTTTAGAAGGAGCTCTCCATGCCGCCTAGCAAAAAAATTGATCACGCCTTTGAAGAAGCCTTAAACGCCAGCATCTTCCCAGGTGCCGCGGTAGCAGTGGGCACTGCGAAGAAACTATGGATGAAAGAAGTGTATGGTCTTGCGGAAACACTGCCTCTCAAAAGAAAACTTTTTCAAAAAACTTATTTTGATTTGGCCTCACTCACCAAACCCCTTTCCACGGCCTTTATCTGTATGAGGCTAGTGGACGAAGGGAAATTAAACCTGGAAGATCCCGTCTCCAAATTTTTTTCACGCTGGAAAAAAGAGCCTTACAATGTCATCACTCTCAAACATTTACTGCAACACACTTCGGGCCTAGCCGCCTACAGACCCTACTACGAAGACCTTATTCCGGGTCTTTTAGCCGGAAAAGAAGACCTGGAAGAAATTCAAAAAAGTCTGACCGCAAAAATTCTGGTGGAAAAACTGGAATACAATACGGGTGAGCTGCGGGTATATAGCGACCTGGGTTTCATGTTGCTGGGTTTCATTTTAGAAAAAGTTACCTCTAAAACCTTGGACAAACTTTTTGCCGAACTGATCGCCAAGTCCTTAAAGCTAAACCATACTTTTTTTATCCGGCATTTCTCAAAAGGAAAAAAACTTCCTCGCACGGATTTTGCCAGTACCCGCAAATGCCGATTACGACGCAAGGTGCTGGCAGGCGAAGTAGACGATGAACACGCCTGGGTTTTGGGAGGGGTAGCAGGTCATGCCGGATTATTTTCCAATCTGGAAGATCTCATTAAAATGGCCGATGAAATTTTGAAAATTGAAAATGGTAAAAGCAATTTTATCAGCCCCAGGACCTGGAAGCAGTTTACCCAAAGCAAACCTGCCTTGGGCTGGGATAAACCCGAACTCGAGGGTTCCCAAGCCGGCAAACATTTCTCCAAGCAAAGTATCGGGCACCTAGGATTTACTGGCACTTCAATCTGGGTTGATTTGGCTAAACAATTCTACGTTATTCTGCTGACCAATCGTGTACATCCCGAAGGAAAAAACGAGGCGATTAAAGAATTTCGCCCCAAGATTCATGATTTGCTGGCCGAGGGCTTTAAGTTGGACAAATGACATGAACCATCGCCAAGAAAAAGATTCCTTAGGATCCAAGAAAATTCCCTCCCAGGCCTATTACGGTGTGCAGACAGCACGCGCCTTGGAGAATTTTCCCATCAGTGGATGGACGGCTCATCCCGGTTTTTTGGAAGCCACAATCCTTGTTAAAAAAGCCGCGGCCTTGGTCAATGCCCAGCTGGGGCTCATTCCCCCCAAACTTTCCAAAACTATTGCAAGAGTCTGTGACGAAATTCTGAAAGGTAAATGGCGGGATCAATTTGTCGTGGATGTGTTTCAAGCCGGTGCGGGCACTAGCCATAACATGAATGTGAATGAGGTGATTGCCAATCGCGCCAATGAAATTTTGGGAACTGCTCGAGGCACTTATTCGCCGATACACCCCAACGACCATGTGAATCGCTGCCAATCTACCAATGACATGATTCCCACGGCGATTCGTTTGGCTGCTCTTCAAGAATTGCAAAAGTTTTTACCCACCCTCACCCAATTGATTCAAATTTTTAAAAAGAAATCCAAGCAGCTAAATTCGGTGATCAAATCGGGACGCACCCACTTGCAAGATGCCACGCCCATCCGCTTGGGCCAGGAATTTTCAGGTTATACCCAATGTCTGGAAAATCATCTTCAGAGAATTCAGGCCACAAAAAAAGACCTTCTAAAAATTGGCCTGGGAGGCACAGCGGTTGGAACTGGAATGAATACCCATCCCCAATATCGAAAAAAAATTGCGCAAAAATTGAGTCAATTGAGCGGAGAGAAATTGGTTCCTGCCTCCAATTTTTTCGAAGCCATGCAAAGCCTGGCGCCTTTTACTCATCTCTCGGGCACTTTAAGAAATTTAACTTTGGATCTGATTCGCATTGCCAATGATTTACGCCTGCTCGCCAGCGGCCCCCGTACCGGATTGGCGGAGATTCAACTCCCTGCCGTACAACCCGGATCCTCGATTATGCCTGGAAAAGTGAATCCCAGCATCGCAGAGATGCTCAACATGACCTGTTTTTTTGTTCTGGGGCTGGATGAATCGATCAAACTCGCTTCACAGGCTGGTCAGCTGGAACTGAATGTCATGATGCCGCTCGTGGCTTATTCTCTACCTTGGTCTGTGACCCTGCTCACCAATGCCCTCAAAATTTTTGGAGAACGTTGCGTTGAGGGAATTCAAGCGGACAACGAACGCTGTCTATTTTATGCCGAGAACAGCACTTCCATCGCCACTGCCCTTGCCCCGAAACTCGGCTATGCAAAAACTGCGGAGCTGATTAAAGAAGCCATTCGCAGTAAAAAAAATGTGCGAGCCATTTTAATCGAGCAGCATATTTTAAGCCCTGAAGAAATAGAAGAGCTGTTTCATTTATTGCCGCTGACCGAAGTAACGGGTTCTGTATGAAATCAAAAAAAATATTATCTTTCACACTCATTATTCTTGGTCTTGTTATTCTGGGTCTAATAATTATGACGCAGTTTGGCCTATTGAATAAATGGATTCCTAAAAATGCTACTGTAATAAATTTGTCCCCAACTCTCCAGAAAGATCCCCTTCAAAATGGAGACCTTCTCTTTGATTTTAGAGCAGAAGAACCCCAAAACATATTTGAAACAGTGAGCGCTGAAAAAGAATCAGAACTTTTTAAAAAACATTTAAGCTCAAGAATGCCCTAAAACTCCGCCAGACGATTATTTGAAAAGTGGCCAATTTGTGCCGACTCTCAATGGAAAACTGGAAGGCTCTTTCACTCAAGCGGGTATGGAAGAAACTCTTTATTCCATTACCATTGATAATTGTTCGGGCTCATTACCCGTTTGGAATCCAGAACTGGTGGCTATTTTTTCAAAAGACAAGAAGGTGTTTGAAGCCTGGATAGACCCTATGGAAGAGAACGAGGACGCGATCTTTTTCGGGCAGCCCCTGCGAGTAGTCGATTTAAATCAGGATAAGCAAAACGAAATTTTGTTAATGGGTGGCGGCGCGGGCCAAGGCATTTCTGTAGAAACCGCACATCTTTTAAAAGTAGAAAATCAAAAACTGGTTTATGTAAAAGATTTTGGAACCGTGTATGAAGACCAGTGCGATGCAGGCTTTGAGCAACCCTACGTTTTAGCTTCGGTGATTTATTTTTCAGGATTAAATTCCCAAAATGAACCGCAATTCAAAATAGAAAATTTTGAAAAAAGTTGTGCTGAGGAATCTGAGTATAAAAAGAGCGATAAAAAGTTTGAGGAGTAAAATGAGAAAATCTAAAATGTACTCATTTCCCCCTCACCCTGCCGAAAATGTTCCCACATTTTCCCCCCAAGGGGAGAGGGGAATTCGTTTTTAGTCCACTTTTAATTTTTAGATGGCTTAGATGGCATCGTATAGAGAAATATTGACTTTAAAAAGAATAAATTCATAATTAACTTGTAACAATTACCTTTTTTTTAGAGGATTCCCATGAGTATTTCTTTTGAAAAATCAATTTTACCTATGTCCGAATTAAGAACTGATTTACACAAAGTAAAAACACAGCTTAAAAAAACCCCCATCCTTATCACCAACAATGGCAAGCCTGATTTTGGAATCTGCGACCTTGAAACGTTTGAGATTGCGGTTCAAATCAAGAACTTGAAAGACCTGCTACAACACCGCTTAAAAAACAAAAATAAATCTGAAAACGTCGCAGCAGTTTTTAGCCGGCTCAACAAAAAATATAATGAGTAATCTTTACTCTGTTAAAATTCAAAAAGAAGCCATTAATGAATTAGATCAAATCTTTCGCTTCATTTTTCAAGGGGCTCCCACTCAAGCCAAAAAGTTTGTGAAGGAACTGGAAAAAAAAGCCCTGAGTCTCGCTCAATTTCCTAATCGAGGAAGCCGAATAAAAATTCTCGAAGAAGAAGATGAAGAGATTGAAGAAATCCGCTTTATCGAACACAAACGGTATTTGATTTTTTACACCCTCGAGGAAGTAAGACAGACGGTAACCATTCTTCACTTTTCCAGTCCGGGTCGTAATTGGATAGAACTGTTTTTGAACTGATTATCTGGAACATCCAATTGGTGACAGAGGAAGATTCATTTTCACTCCCCTTACGCAGAAACCAAACAGATTTGTCGCCCCCAAAAAAATGTCTTTAGAATAAGAATGAAATGCCGTTGTGAAGTTTAAGGCGTACTTCGGACCTTTTATGACTCAAGACCTAAATTCATCGAAAGAAACAGAATCTCAAATTCACACTACAGACTCCTTCGCCCTTTATTTAGCCAAGCTCTTTATTGCAAAAAAAGGATATAGCATGACTTGCGTGCCCGAAGCGGAGGCCTTGGCTGCAAGCTGTGACTATGTGCTGACCTTGGCGGATGGGATGAGTTTTTCTATGATCTGTATCGTCGATGCAGAAAAAAATCCCTCCCGTCGATTTGAACTCGAGCGCAATCAATTGATTGAGATTTCTAAAGTTTGTCGAGAGAATTATTCGGGACGTATCTCCGCTTCAAAACTCCCCGCTCAAATTGAAATTATAGAGGTACGCAAGCAGGTTTCGCCCGAAGATATCAAAAGGCTCAAACTATTACAGAAGCGCTTGAGCACTCCCATCCTTACTTACGCAATTGCAATTGATGCTCCACAGACTGATTTTTTTAAGCAGGCTGATTTTTCCCCCCGGTGGCCACCCAAAATCCCCCAGTAGTGGCCACTTGAAAATCCCCCATCTGTCCGCGGTGTAGCGGATACCAATAAGATCCAGCGACAGGGCGTTTGTGTATTCCTCCTGCAAAAGGAGGGATAGGAGATGAACGTCTTGAAAGCATTTAAGAAAACAACCGTACTCACCCTGATTCAAAATCAGGTGTCCCAACACGAGATTTGCCGAAGTACCGGGGTGGATCGGAAGACCATCCGTAAATATCAAAAGTCGAAGTCTTCAGAGATTTCAAATTCCCCCATGGCCACCGGCTTTGTGACGCAGAAGGAGCTTTTGAAAGCTTCCCCGGCTTCCATTCCCAAGCAAGCCCGTTCGGCTTGTTTGCCCTATCACGAATGGATTGTGGCAGAAGTGAACAAAGGAAGGAATGCGACGGCCATCTACCAGGATCTGGTGGATCAGTTTGCCTTTAGTTTCCGCTACAACTCGGTAAAACGTTACGTGCGGGGTCTTAGAAAAAAAGACCCCGAACAATACGACCGCCTGGAGTTTCTTCCCGGAGAAGAGGCCCAGGTGGATTATGGCCAGGGAGCTTTTACCCTCCATCCAAAGACTGGTAAAAGAAGACGCCCCCGTTTGTTTGTAATGACCCTGCGCTACTCCCGCCGTTCCTTTCGTAAAGTCGTCTGGAACTCTTCCCAGGAAAGCTGGGCAAGATTACACGAAGAAGCCTTTCGATATTTTGGAGGCTGCCCCCAATACATCGTTTTGGATAATCTCAAAGAAGGGGTTTTGAAGCCCGATCTCTATGAAGTGGAACTTAACCCTGTTTATGCGGCCCTGCTTTCTCACTATGGGGTGGTGGCCGATCCTGCCCGAGTGAGAGATCCCGACCGAAAAGGAAGTGTTGAGAATGCCATCCAGCACACCCAGAGCACGGCTTTAAAAGGAAGAGAGTTTGGCACGATAGAAGCCCAAAACGAGTACCTTCTACACTGGGAGGAAAACTGGGCCTCCAAGCGCATCCACGGGAGAAGCAAGAGACAGGTAGAGGAGATGTTTATGGAAGAAAAACCCTCTCTTAGAGCCCTTCCTTTGCAGGGGTTTCGATACTTTGAGCAAGGGCTGCGCAAGGTTTGGGATGACGGCTGTATTGAGGTGAAAGGGTCTTTTTACTCCGCCCTTCCGGCCAGACTCTATAGTGAAGTGCTGGTTCGTATTTACGATTTAGAGATCGAGATCTACGACAAGCAAACGCTCACTTTAATCCGCAGACACACGAGAAGCTACCGAGCTGGCACTGTGAAGATGGAGGAAGGCGACCATATTTTTAATCCTTCCCGCATGACCGAACAGTTTCTGTTGCAGGCAAAAGAGCTGGGGCCCAAGACTTTGGAGTTGTGCGAGCTTTTTTTCAAGGAAGAGGGTCGCTTGGGGCAAAGACGAATCCGGGCCCTTCTTTCACTGGCGAAAAGGCATGCAGCAGCCCGGATTGAAAAGGCTTGTGAGATGGCTATTTCCCATCAGGTGAGATCCAGCAAAACAGTGAGGGAGTTGTTGGAGCGTCTGGAGAGAGAAGAAAAAAAAGAAGAAAAAATGGAGCAAGAAAAAAAACAAGCTCAAGATTCCAAATTTCCCCAAGCCACCCAGCTTTCTTTTCCCCTGCTGATCCAGACCCATTCTTTGATTCGTTCCCCAAGCGAATATGCTGCTTTCTTTGAAAAACATGCCCAGCAAGAAAAAACGACGCATTTAAATCACCCAGGAGAAGCGATCTCCCTTCCAGCCGAAGGAAGGCCTTCCCTAAAAACCAAGGAGATCCCTCCCGACTTTGACACCAGAAAATAAAAAGGTTTTATATTTCAAGTTGTTGTAGGCGAAGGGTTTCCTTGTGCCACTACATTTTTGATTTTTTAGATAAACTGAGGAGTTTGGGAGGGACTTTAAGTCCAATGGCTGAGAAGAGTTTAGCGGCGTTACCGTTGATGTCTGTTCTTACCCACATAGTGCTGGACTTGATTTGTACAGGAATCGCTCTCACTTCTTGAAGTTCCCGCATCGCTTCTACCACTGTGAGGGCTCTCGGTTTGATCGTTTCTTTTTGGATGGCCGGGCTTTCCAACATCAGCTTTTTTTCTCTGAGGGCTTTGGTCATCAGCGCTTCACAAAGATAAGCCAAAAAACACATTGTTAAATGACCCACAATGTTTTTGTCGCTCCAATGAAACACTGGTCTGGCTCTCAGATTCCCTTTGATTTCACCAAAGGCATCTTCGATGATCCATAAACTCTTGTAGTGGTCTACAAGCTCCGTGGCAGCCTTATCTTTGATGTTAGTAATCACTCCAAAAAATCCATCCTTCTTCGCTGCTTGTTCTATTGCTGTAGAGTTGAGCTTGGGAGTCTCTCCCTCACTGAGTCCTGTGAGATATTTTTGATAATTGGAGTTGGAAACAAAGTTTTTTGCAGTGACCTTTTTGGCAGATAGCTTTTTGGATATCTTTGCCAGGATATCCGCCCTGGCCTTGCTGTCTCGCTCCGCTCTTACTTTTGACCAGGTGATGAGGCAGCGATCTCCTTCATGCTCCGTTTCAAAAACAGCCAGCTCCTCGTTGATTCGTTTGAACTTGGAAAGATCGTAGAACTCCTCATGACGCTTCTGTAATAGTTTGAGCCTTTTGATATCTTCGGGCGAAACCTGCTTGCGTACCTCTATAATTTCAATTTGAGCGGGGAGTTTTGAAGCGGAGATACGTCCCGAATAATTCTCTCGACAAACTT